>JAUNKI010000185.1 GCA_030532815.1 Leptotrichiaceae bacterium | reverse complement strand
GGTAAACCTTGTATTTACAGATACAAAAAATGATTTTGATTTAGAAAGTGATATAAGCTTCAGAAATAATTTCAATGATAAAATTAATAATGAAGAATATTATGGAGAAACAGGAAATCCTATATTTAAAAATGAAGAAGATATTACAGAAGATATAGTAAGTAATATAAATTTCGGAAATGATATTAATGATAAAGTTAATAAAAAAGAAAATGAGGAACATCCAGCAATAGTAGAAATAAAAAAATTTATGAATTTACTGATAATCGGAAATTATAAGGAATTAAAAAAATTAATTAATGAAGATAATTTTGAGCTTACTGAAATAATGTTAAGCGGAACTAAAAAAATGAAATACAGGATAAACGGCATTAAATATAATAATGAAAAAGCTATTATAAATATTACTATTAAACAGCCGAATTTGGATATAGTAAATCATAAAGTAGCTGAAAATTTTGAAAAAGAAGAGGCAGGCTACGATGTTTTAACAAATGAAGAAAAAATAGAACTGATTAAGAGAATTTTTTATAAAACTATTCAAAATGAACTTGAAAATAATAATTTGGAATATTTTCAGGAAACTTTGGACTTGACATATATAAAAATAGGAAAAAGTTGGATACTGAAAACAGAAAATAAAGATGAATTTTTTAATATTTTTATGTCTAAATTGAAGCAGTAGTAGTAATCCTTGTTTTATACGTTCTTTATAAAAACGATTTATAAATTTAGAATAAAATTTTAAAATCCGATATGAAAGTGAGAAAATTTATAATGAAAATTAAGATTTTATTACTTTCATTTTCCCCTAATATATAACAAAAATAAATGTTTTATAGAAAAAATCCTATTCTTAAACAGTATTTTTCATTAACTGATTTTCAATAAAGATAAGTTTTTTGATAATGTGAACGGTTTTATTTGCCCAGTGTAATTTTAATTTCACTTTTTATGGAAATTACCTGATTAATTATGTAAGATAAACAATTTAATAAACTGAATATCTATAAAAAGGAAAAATACGGTAAAAATTAAATTTACAATGTTAGACAATATTCTGACCGATAAATCCGAATCCTTATTGGAGAACAAAGGATTTAAAATATATTTTTTATGCTCTATTTATTATATAGTAGAAGCAATGACAATAACGATAAATTTATAAGAAGATTTATATTAAAAGGGTAGAGCATAAATAAATATAAAAGAAAAAATATAAATTTTTTGTGCAGTAATACTTGCAATTTATTTTCCATTAAAAAAAATAACAACATTGAATGAAAAAAAAGAATATGGTATAATTAATTTGAAAATAAAATTAAGAATTCGGGAGTTGATGCCAATGTCAAAAAAAACAACTTGGGAAGAAGCTTTGGAAGAATATCGTTCCATAAAAAAAATGGAATTTGAAAAAATGAATGAAGAAATAAACAATAAAAAATTTAGTCAAAATCCTAATTATAAATTTGAGTATAATAACAAGGAAAAAAATAAATATTACCATATAGAAAATTTGGAACTGGATCCTCAGAAAATTTCCAAAAGAATAAGTGAACGTGAAAAGGCAATTGATTTAGAACAGCGGAGAAGAAGCTATCACGAAGAGAAAGGTGACCCCAAAGGAAAGATTGTAAATATACCTTATACTTTAGGTCATCCGACAGCCGAATGGAAAAGCTGGGATGATAAAAAAGTAAAGGAAGAAATTTTGAAACGGACATTAAACGGAGAAAATGTAAAAATGGCCATAGAAACATTGAAAAACTTTGATGTTGATGAAATAGATGCTAAAATGGGAGTAATACAGGATTTTAGTAATGATCCTAAAATTTTACAAAAATATACTGAATTATATAAAAATAAAGGTCATTTTAATCCTACTGATGAAAATATTGAAGAACTAGAAAAATTTTTTAGTAAATATGAAATTTTGGAAGAACCGAAGCTTGATAAAAAATCAGGAATGTCGGCGTTAGTGATAGGAAATAAGGAAACTAAAGAAGTGGAAATAATATTCGGCGGAAGTCAGGGACCTAGTAACATACTTTCTAAGGGATCAAAAGGAAAGCGTGCAAGACAGGACTGGGGTAAAAATAACGCTGTGTCACCAGTTATTACACCTGCAACTCAGAAAGCGGCAAAAGATTTTACAAATGAAGTTAAAGAAAGATATAAAAATGGTCATAACGGATACAGAAAACTGACAACAATAAACGGACATTCAAAAGCAGGAGGAGAAGCAATTTACTCTACTTCCTTTATACCGGGGTTAAAATGTTTTGCAATAGACCCTGCACCGATTACTGACTGTGGTCCTTGGATAAATCAGAATAATCTGTTAACAATAGTTCCGAATATGGGAAACGGCTTTATTGCTTCAGCAGAAAGAATAGAAGGAACTGAGTTTCATGTATTAAAAATTAAACCTACAATTAAAAATGATAAAACTTTTAAAACTTTGGCAGTTCCTGTAGAATGTATTGATAATGATGAACATTTTCCAGATAATGAAATGGCGGTAGACAGACTGAGAGAATTACAAAAATATGCTGTTCAAGTAGAGAAAAAAATTCAGGAAAGACAAAAAGATGAAAAAACAGTTATAAATGT
>JAUNKI010000184.1 GCA_030532815.1 Leptotrichiaceae bacterium | reverse complement strand
GCAGCATAATTCATATTTTTTCGTAAAATTTTGAATGCCGAAGCTTTTACTTATAATTTAAGTATATGTTTCTATTATTACAGTTTAATTATACTCTTACTTAAAACTATTTTCTTTATATTTTAGTCCTCCTTCAACATTCAAATTTTACTGTGTGAAAAATGTGTAAAGTGAGCGTCGTAAAAACATCTTTTTTGTTTTTACAGCAAACGGGCATTTTTGAGCAATAGTAAAATTTGAGTTGAATCGTTTTTTGATCGAACTTTTTTACAAAAAAGGTTGGGTAAAATTTAAAAAAGCTTAAATTCCTTATTTTCGGAAACTTCTTCTTTTACAGCATTAACGTTAAATCCGGTCCAGTTTACAATATGTTTGGTTTTTTCAAAACATTGACTGTTTGAAAAATCCTTTGTATTTTCACTATTCCCTGAAGCTGACGGAGAAGCGTGTTTTATTATTTCTCCTGAAAATATATTTTTTTCAAATATTTCAGCATCTTTTCCCCATAAGAAATAAATTATATTTTTATTATATGATGATATATATTCAAATAATTCTTTTATAAAAAATGCCCAGAATTTATAATGTTCTCCTGACTTTCCTTCAACCGTTGTCAAAGCTCCGTTCATAAATAGAATCCCCTGTTCTTTCCACCATTGAACAAGCCTGTCAGGAGAAAGTATTTCAAAATTTCCGTTTTGAATTTCTTCTCTTATAATGTTTATATCCGCTGATTTCCCAGTATAAGTTTTATATATAAGTTTTACTATGTTTTTCAGTGAAGTATTTATTTCAGTGTCATTCCACGAAGATTTTCCTTCAGAAGACAACCCCTCTGACAGTATGTATTGCAGATAAATATCCTTTCCCATTATGCAGATTTTTCTCGAAGAAAGGGAATCTGAAAATATTTTAAATATATTTTCTGCTTGGGGAATATAATTTATTTTCTGAATTTTCATCTGCTTTAAAAAATTGTGAATTTTTACTATTTTTTCAAATGTAAAGAAATCATGATAATCTTCGTGTATATTATATTTTTTTAAAAATTCTTTTCTGAAAAGTATTTCAGAATTTTCATTTTTACTTCCCGTTATTTTTAAAGTGACTATTCTGTTATCACTTCCCAAAACAAATATTCCGTCTTCAATAACACAGATTTTCCTGATTTCATTTTTGAAAATATTCTGAACTTTTAAAATTTTAAATTCTGAATCTGTGATGATTAAATCTCCATTTCCCAAACCGATAAAATAATTTTCATTATTTTTTTCAATATATGATATCCTTGTATCGGAAATTTTCAATGAATTATATAGTTCCTTTTCCAGAATATTCCATATTTCGATTTCTCCTGTTGCAGTTCCTGCTATATACTCCAAATCTACGATTTTAGAATATATATGATTATTTTCAGTTTTTATTTCAAAAATTTTTTCAAGTTTATTATCAAAAATATTTATAATGTTCGTCTGATTGTGAAGTTCTCTGTATTTTAAAATAATATTTTCCCTGCCCGTAAATATTTTATAATTTCCTTTATGTTTTAATTCTCCTGTTGAAATTGTTGATGAAAGCAGTTCCTTTGAATTGGGGTCATATGAATACAATGTATCATTTTCAATATAAATTACTTTACCTCCCGTAGTAAAATTAATAAATTCCATCGGTTTTCCAAAATCAGATACAGGCTCCACTATTCTTTTTTTTGTACTGTCACATTTAAAAACTTTTCCATTTGCAGTAGATACAAAAAATGTGCTCGAAACAAAAAGCTGGTTCTTTTCCCTTATATATTTAATTATTTCGGAATTTCTGACTTTCCCTGCTATTTCCTTTTCAATTGCACCATTTTTTAAAAATATTAATTTATCTCCTGTAATAATAACTCTTTTATTTACAGGATCTACACCGAAATCTTTTATTGTACCGTTATAACTAATAATATCTTCCAAAATTATATTCATATTTTACCTCATTTTTCAATTTATATATTCCCGTTTATTGAAAATTCCGCCGCTTTCTCTGCATGAATTAATGCCGTATCAAATAATGGGATTTCAATGTCTTTCTGCTTTATTAGAAGACCTATTTCAGTACATCCCAGTATAATTCCTTCTACTCCTTTATTTTTAAGCTTTTCAGCTATTTCCATATATTTCAGCCTGGAATTACTGTTTATGATTCCCTTACAAAGTTCATCATATATTATTTTATTTATAATTTCCATATCATCTTTATCCGGAACTATTACATTTATATTTTTTTCAGTCAGCCTGGATTTATAAAATTCCTGTTCCATTGTATATTTTGTTCCCAAGAGTCCTATATTACTTATTCCCTTTTTTAAAATTTCATCGGCTGTCACTTCAGCAATATGAAGTACAGGAATCGAAATTTTCCTTTTAATATGTTCAATAACTTTATGCATAGTATTTGTACATATAATTATAAAATCTGCTCCTGACTTTTCCAGATTTTGTGCAGCTTTTCCAAGTATTTCACCGCTTCTGTCCCAATTACCCGTTGCCTGACACTCCTCTATTTCATGAAAATCTACACTGTACATAATACATCTTGCCGAATGAAGTCCGCCCAGCATTCTTTTTACTGTTTCATTTATTGTCTGATAATAAGTCATGCTGCTTT
>JAUNKI010000183.1 GCA_030532815.1 Leptotrichiaceae bacterium | reverse complement strand
CATCCGTTTATATTTTCAGGAATAAAGAAAATAACCCATGAAACGGAATTAGGCAAGAAAATATTGAAACTGGCTGAAAATAAAGTTGCCGTTTATTCCATACATACAAATGCTGATTTTGCTTTAAACGGATTAAATGATTTTGTGATGGACAAACTTGAATTAGACGGAGAAACACGTATATTTAATCAGTTTGAATTTGATGATTATAATTATATAAAAAATAAAAATGAAAAGGCAAAATGCGGAACGGCAAGAATAAAAATACTTGATAATGAAATGAAATTAACGGATCTGATAGAAAGAATAAAGGTAAATCTCGGTCTTGACTATGTGAGATATGTAGGAGAAAACAGAAATATACGGAGAATAGGTCTTGTAACAGGAGGAGGAAGCTCTTTTCTAAATAGTGTAAAAAAAGAAATAGATGTTTTTCTGACAGGAGATTTAAGACATCATGAAGCACTTGATACAGTTGAAGAAGGAGGAATACTGATTGACATAGGACATTATGAAAGTGAATATCTTTTTTCCGACCTTATGGAAGTGCAGCTGTCAAAATTTTTTAAAGGAGAAGTAATAAAATATTTTGGAGAAACAATTTTTAAACTGGGGTAAAGTTAAGATTTTTGTGAGGGCAATAGTAAGCCCTCACGTTTATATTACTTTTTTTATTTTTAAAATATTCATTATGCTTGGAATATTTTAAGAGTTAACTTTATAAGAGGCTGTTTCAAAACAATTTTCTAACTATAAGTACTGTATATTTTTTTAAATTAAAAGCTATTATTTTATTGATTTTACGAAAACAGTAAAATATAATAAAAATTATGATTTCATAGATTTTTTATTTTATGAAACAGTTCTTTTGAATGTTATTTTACAATTTTTCTGTATGTTACAAGTAAAGGATTCCATACACTTGCATTAGTAGGAGAATATGCAAAATCAATGTCTATAAACTTTTCAATAGGTGTTTTGAGGGTTATGACTATGGCTATCTGATCTATAAACTGTGCAACGGCTTCCTTTCCGACCATTGTCCCGCCTAATAAAACTTTGCTGTCTTTGTCATAGACTATTTCAGTCAGTGCAGGGACCGAATCTTCAAATCCTGAATTTTTGTACATTGCTTTCATATCTATCTTTTCGGCATTATATCCTAAATTTAAAGCTTCATTATAAGATAATCCCGTCTGTGCGAGTTTTATATCATAAAAGGAAGTGGCGTAGGACCTCAGAAGCCCTTTCCAGTGGATATTTTCTCCTGAAAGATATTTTGCAAGTAATATTCCGTGTTTATTTGCCACATCGCCGAAAGGAGCGTATAAGTTTCTGTCAGTATTATAGTATTTATTGAAAATACAGTCACCTATGGCATATACATGGGGGATATTCGTTTCAAATTTATCATTTACGGTGATTTTCCCTTTGTCTGTTTTAAGCTCATCGGAAATAAAACCGATATTAGGAGTAATTCCTATACTGAATAATGCAATATCAAAATCCAGTATTTCTCCGTTATTTGTTTTTACTGACTTTGCAATTCCGTTTTCTGAAATAACTTCAGAAATTTTCGTATTTAATTTTAAAGTAATTCCTTTTTCTTTAATTTCATCATAAATAATTTTTTTCAGATTTTCAGAAACCGAAGGGAATATTTCACCTGCTTTTTCGACGATTGTAACATTTAAATTTAATTTATTGAATGCTTCGGCACTTTCCATTCCGATAAATCCTGCCCCTATTATAAGAGTATTTTTAATATTATCTTTATTTTCAGTAATATAGTTTTTTATTTCTATGGCATTTTCTGCATGGGATAATGTAAACACATTTTCAAATTCAGAAGAGTATCCCGATATATTAGGAACAAAAGGTTTTCCACCTACAGCCAGTACAAGTTTATCGTAACTGAAAATACCGTTTATTTCATTTCCTGAAACACTTAAAGTTTTATTTTTAAAGTCAATTCCCGTAACTTCATGCTTTATTTTTACATTTATTCCTCTTTTTATGAAATTTTCTGGTGTTCCCAAAACTACATTGTCCAAAGACAGCTCATCAGCAATATAGTAGGGAGTAGGACAACCTGCCCATGCTACATAAGGAGATTTTTCAAAAAGAAATACTTCATGTTCGGGATTTGCTTTTTTATATTGAGTGGAAAACATCATTCCTGCGGCTCCACCGCCGATTACAGCTATTTTCATTTTATTACCTGCTTTCATTAAAATTTATATATAGTTAATTCAGAGGGCTAATTTGTAAGATTTCTGAATAAATATTTCAATCTGCTTGAAACCATTTTTATGCCGACTTTGTTGTCTTTTCCTCTCGGAATTATAACATCGGCATATCTTTTTGAAGGTTCCACAAACTCCAGATGCATAGGTTTTACCGTATTGATATACTGGATTTTAATACTTTCAAAACTTCTTGCCCTTTCCTTCATATCTCTTTCCATTCTCCGTAAAAGTCTTTCATCGTCATCAGTATCAATGAAGATTTTTGCATCAAAAAGATCCCTTATTTTAGCGATGGCAAGAATAAGAATGCCTTCGACTATTATAAGATTTGCAGGCTCTATATGCTCCGTTCTGTCTATTCTGTTATGAATTTGAAAATCATAAATGGGTTTTTCAATGGAATTTCCATTTTTAAGTGTAAG
>JAUNKI010000182.1 GCA_030532815.1 Leptotrichiaceae bacterium | reverse complement strand
TGCCTGAATTACGTGAAAAAATTGCTGATTTTTATAATAGAAACTTTAAAGGAAATTTTACTTCAGAAAATGTTCTTGTAACGGTAGGGTCTACTGAAGGAATTGCTTCAGTAATGAAAGCAGTTATTTCCTATGAAGATGAAATATTAATTCCTACTCCTGCCTATGTGGGATACGGACCATTAATAAAAATGACTGGCGGAATTCCGAAATATATAAATTTAAAAGAAAATAATTTTATTCTGACAGCTGAAATACTTGAAAAACATATTACCGATAAAACAAAAATGATAATACTTACTTATCCAGGAAATCCTTCAGGAATGACGTTAAATAAAAAGGAGATGGATAAAATAGCAGAATTGCTTAAGGAAAGGGAGATTTATCTGTTAAGTGATGAAATATACGCTTCGATAGTTTTCGGACAATATACTTCTTTTGCCGAATATTCGGAAAAATTAAAGAAACAGCTCGTAATAATAAACGGTTTTTCCAAATCTCATTCTATGACGGGATATCGAATAGGATATATTATTACAAGTCCGGAATTGCAGTTGCAGGTAAAGAAAGTCAGTCAGTACAATGTTACAAGTGCTTCCACATTATCCCAATACGGAGCGTTGGCGGCTCTTGAAAAGTGCAATGACAGAAAGAAAATATCCAAAATTTACAAAAAAAGAGCAGAGTATTTTTTAAATGAACTTGAGAAAATAGGTTTTAAATGTCTGAAACCGGGAGGAGCCTTTTATATTTTTGCAGGATACGAAAATATTGAAACACTGAAAAATATGAAATCTCTTGATTTTGTTTTTGATTTACTTGATAAAACGGGACTTGCAGCAGTTCCCGGCTCGACATTTCAGGCAGAAGGATATATAAGATTTTCTCTTGTACACGATATACCGGTACTTGAAGAAGCTGTTAAAAGGTTAAAAAAATATATGGAAGAAATTCAGAACAATAATTAAAATTGGAAGGGAAAACAATACGTGAAAAAAGGACAGGAAATTGAAATAGAAGTTACGGGAATTGAATTTCCCAATAAACCTTACGGACATTATGAAGGAAAGAAAGTTTATCCTATTGGCAATTATATTATCGGACATAAATTAAAAGGAACAGTTACGAAAATAAGAAATAAAAAAATAGAATTGAAGAAAATAGACATTTTAAAAAAGGCGGATAATGAAATAGAACCTGAATGTCCGCATTTCAATTTATGCGGAGGATGTACATTTCAAAACATGGATTATACCCAACAGACGGAATTAAAGAAAAATCTTGTGTACAATATACTGAAAAATGCTACGGATAATGATTTTGAATACGAAGATGTTATAAAAAGTCCGAAAGAGTTTGAGTATAGAAATAAAATGGAATTCAGTTTCGGAAATGAGATGATTGAAGGTCCTCTTACGTTGGGAATGCATAAAAAAGGGAGTTTTCATGATATTATTACAGTAAGTGAATGTAAAATTATGGACAGTGACTTTAGAAAGATACTGTCAATGACAGTAGAATATTTTTCCGAGAGGAATATCCCGTTTTATCATAGATTGAAACATACAGGATATTTACGTAACCTTGTCATAAGAAAAGGAGAAAAAACAGGAGAAATAAGTATTAATTTAATAACTACTTCTCAGCTGAAAGTCGATTTATCTCAATGGAAGGACAGACTGCTTGAGCTGGAATGTCAAAACAGAATATACGGAATAATTCATACTGTTAATGACAATTTGTCGGATTCAGTGCAGTCGGATAAGGAAATCATACTGTTCGGAAATCGGGATATAAATGAGCGTATTTTTAACCTTAACTTTAAAATAAGTCCTTATTCATTTTTTCAGACTAATTCTGAAGGTGTAGAGCTATTGTACGGAAAAGTACTTGATTATATTGAAGAAATAATCCCGATGAATGAAAAAATCGTTTATAATGATTCCGATTGCTGTGCTACGGATAATGTGTCATATTCGGAAAAACCCGTAGTTTTTGATTTGTTCAGTGGTACAGGAACAATAGGACAGATAGTTTCGGAAAAGGCGAAATATGTATACGGGATAGAAATAATTGAAGAAGCGGTGAAAAAAGCCAATGAAAATGTACAGATGAATAATATAGAAAATGCTGAGTTCATTGCAGGAGATGTGTTTGACAAACTTGATGAACTGGAAGCAAGAAATATAAATCCCGATATTATAATACTTGACCCTCCTCGTCCGGGAGTAGGTGAAAAAACTGTCACAAGACTTATGAAATACAATGTTTCCAATATAATTTACGTATCATGCAATCCGAAAACATTGGCACAGGATTTGACCATATTTAGGAAAAACGGGTATAAGCTCGTAAAAGCATGTCCTGTAGATATGTTTCCTCAGACGCCACATGTGGAGTGCATAGCGTTGATACAAAGAGTGAAATCGTAAAAATCCTACATTTTAAGCAGTTTTACAAGCATTTTGTCTTTGTGGAAGATGGCGAAGGTGGACGAAAAAAACTCCTTAAAAATTACATTGATGTGAATGTTTGTCTTGATATGGTGTGTGTAGATACAAAAAATGCTTTAGAAAGTGAGGATGAATAAATGATAAGATGGATCATTAAAATAATCTTGTTTCCAATCAGCCTATTATTAAGTATCCGCACTGCATTTCTGACATTCTTGCTTAGCGTAGGAACAGCGATACTGTACTTGCTT
>JAUNKI010000181.1 GCA_030532815.1 Leptotrichiaceae bacterium | reverse complement strand
TTCGGGAGGAATTTTCGTTATTTATATAGACGCTTTTAAAACTCCCGACCCTAAAGAACTTTTCTTTCAAAGCCTAAGGACAATGAGTGAGGAACTTTATTATTCAAGAGACATCATTCACATCATAAAAAATACCGAAGACTTTGAAAAAGCCGAAAAACTGAATAAATTCGGAATTATACTGGGAATCGAGGGACTTCCGGGCATAGGCTCAAACCTTGATTATATATATCTTCTGGAAAGATTGGGAATAAGACATATAGGTATGACATGGAACGAAGAAAATGCCTTTGCTACGGGACAACGAGGAAATGAAAACAGAGGCTTGACTGATTTAGGTATAAAAGCTGTTGAAATTATTGAAGATTTAGGCATTTTACTTGATGTTTCACATGCCAATGATAAAACTTTCTGGGATATCGCAAAACATTCAAAAAAACCGTTTTTTGCCTCCCATTCCAATGCGAGAACTCTCTGTCCGTCAATGAGAAATCTGACTGATGAACAGATTTTACATATAGGAGAAAGAAACGGAATGATCGGACTCAACAGTTATCACGGATTTGTCAGCAGAAACGAAAATGAAAAAAATCTGGATATGCTTTTAAATCATATGGAATATATTGCTGAAAAAATAGGACTTGACAAAGTCGGTTTCGGATTTGATTTTGCCGAATACTATAACACTCCTGAAGATGAGGACGAAGGATTGGACGGAATATATGATGTAACTGAAATTAAAAATGTAAAAACCGCTTTGGAAAAGCGGGGATATTCAAAAGAAGAAATTGAAAATATAGCTTATAAAAATTTTGTTTCCTTTTTTGAAAGAGTAAGAGGAAAATAAAAAATTTATTAACTTTAGTGAAAGAACATTGCCGTATTACCGACAAAAATTATTTTTCGTGAGGGCTTATACAGCCCTCACACTCAAACCAGTATTATAAAACATTCTACATATTAAAATATTAAATGCCTTACTTCTTTTAAATTTCTTATTTTCCAAGGATTTAACCATTTCCTTTTTTATTTTTATTAATGAATGAAATGATTCTATTACTGAATTATACCACAAATTCCCCTTCATTGAGTAACTTCTCTGTATTTTTTCTGTTAAATTTTATATTTCAGACTCCTATATTAATCTCCTTTATCACTACGTATTAACAATATTTTATCGTATTTTCGCGTTTCTTTTATATTTCTCAAAGTCTTTATTTTAAAAACTTTTTTCTCCAAAGTCCGAAAATAAATATGAGACACATAACAACCGTAATCAGTATAACATATATCCAACCGTTTTTAGCATGCTGAAAAGGAATGGAAGTATTTATTCCGAAAAAACCGAAAATCATACTTGGAATTGCCAGTAATATTGTAAAAATCGTCAAAAATTTCATAGTCGTATTAAGATTGTTGTCAATAATTGCGGAATAGGCAAGCTTTTCCTTTTCAGCAATAGTAATAAGTATTTCAGTCATTTCAAGAGTCTGATCAGTTTCAATCAGAACATCTTCCAACTTTTCCTCTTCAATTTCGGATAACTTACCGTTTTTAGGCTCCCACCGTCTTTTTAATGTATTTAAAGCAAGCCTGTCGGCTTTTAACAAAATCGATAAATAAGTCAGACCCTGTTCAATATTCAGCAATCTGTAAATATCTGAATTTTTCATTGATTTTTTAAATGACCTTTTTATGTCACTTCTTTCCTTATTCATCTTTGTCAGTTTATTGTGATAAACAAGATAGAATTTATACAATACTGAAAATAAAAGATGATACATGCTGTCATACTCTTTTTCCGTCATTATTTTTCCGAGCAGTCTATTTAAGTACATATAATCTTCATTCTATTCAATAAACGTATAAAATGTGTCTTCTCTAATAATAAATACTAAGAGAGCAGTTGCAGGGCTATCCATAACACTGTCATAATAAGGAACATCAAAGCAGAAAGCGTTTTGTCAAGTACCTTTTTTAGTTTATTGACGATTTTCTTTTACTTCGTTTCCTTTTTGAGCAAAGAAAAAACAGCAAATCGATTTGATTTACTGTTTTTCAAATTATTATATTCAATTAGATAAACTCAGGTTTATTGTTATAATCTAGGCAAGAAAATTATTATATGAATTTATAAACCATAATTATTTTCTTTATTAGCAACACTAAGAGTTATTAACTCATAAGTTTTATAACCTTCTTTAATAAACGGATCTTCATCTGCAATTAACTTTGCTTCATTTATATCACAACACTTTAAAATTACAATACCGCCTTCATAATCTGTAAATGGACCACATAACACTAATTTTCCTATGTTATCCAAGTTTTTGATGTGTTCAATATGTTTTTTGACTATTTCTATACTGAGCGGTTTTATATTTTTCATAAGATATATATAATTCATTTTAACACTCCTCTTAATTAATTTTTAGACTAATAGTCTTAAAATGTATATAATCTCTTTATTACTTTAATGATTTTGAATTATTACAGCTTCTAATTTATTTCATTAATTATTTATCACACCATACTTTTACTCAATTTTATAGTCCTAACTCGTGCTTCTTTACCTGTGTTAATTCTTTGTTTTCTTGCAGTAATTTCTCTATGCAACTTCTAATACTTTCGGCTTGCTCTACTTCTTTTGGCAGGGGATTATCTTAAAAGGTATAAAAACATATTTAATCATAAATTTTATATATTTTACTGTTTTCATAAAATCAGTAAAAATA
>JAUNKI010000180.1 GCA_030532815.1 Leptotrichiaceae bacterium | reverse complement strand
TCATAAGGTATGAAAACATATTTAATCATAATTTTTATATATTTTTCTGTTTTTATAAAATCAGTAAAAATAATATCTTTTAGTTTTTAAAAATATATAATACTTATAGTTAGAGAATTATTTCTGACTTATGAGACAGCCTCGATTGATGAATATTCGGAAACTGTTATTTTTTGAAGTATGTTGTTTCACATCAGTATTGAAAAACATAAACATAGAATACTGACGATGAAAATAAAATTACTTTTTTATAGAATATCGGTTGCAACATTTTAAAATAAAGTTTATTCCAAACTGTGGAAATATTCTGAAAATCGAAACGGACAATTGCAAAATAAATGACTATGGAAATTCTTAATTTGGATAAAAAAGAACCGGGTTGAAGTACCCGGTCCTAAAAGGAGTTTATGAAGAAAAAAGTTTTCACTTTTTCTATTGGTCAAAACTATTATACAATTATAATATTAGAATGTACTTTTCTCTATCTTTGGTTTTAATTTGAAAGAAAAATCCGAGATAATGATAAAAACGTGTTAAATTAAAGGTTTTAACATATAAAATGGATAAACGGAGAAAAAATAATATTATAAAAAATAAAAATTTTTATAGAAGGATAGAGGTAAAATGAAAAATTTAAGAAAAATATTTATTATATTTGTAATTTTTACAGTTTCATCGTTTGCTTTTGCAGCAGGGGAAAATTATAATGATTACAAGGCAATTTTAATGGGAGATGCAGAAGGGAATATTGTCATGGAGGAAAACGGTTATGCAGTGAGGCCGTTGGCATCAGTTACAAAAGTTATGACAATAATGTTGACTCTTGACAAAGTTCACAGTGGAGAAATATCTCTTAATGACAGGGTTATAATTTCGGAAACTGCCGCATCGATTCCTTATGGAATAAAATTGACAGCAGGAGGACAGTATACAGTAAGGGATTTACTTAAAGCGACAGCAATAAGATCTTCAAATAATGCGGCTTATGCCCTTGCAGAATACGTATCGGAAGGAAATGTCCATGAATTTATAAATTCAATGAACCGTAAGGCGAAGCAGTTCGGTTGGGAATCCTTGAGATTCTGTTCCCCTCACGGACTTCCTCCGAGTTATACGGGCTCCTGTATGGATCAGGGAAATGCAAGAGATTTATATAAAATGGCAATGTTGGCGGTAACTTACAAAGAATATATGAATATTGCCAAAGAAGCAGTAGACTTTATAGATCACGGAAATATAAAACTGACAGCTACAAATCATCTTTTAGGTAAAGTTTCCGGAGTAGATGGACTGAAAACGGGATATCATAATGCGGCAGGCTCAAATATAATCTTAACTGCCAAAAGAAATAATGAAAGAATGATACTTGTCATTTTAGGTTCAGGAAAAGGGAAAAACAGGGATGCAATAGGTGAAAGCCAGATAAACTATTATTACAGCGTACTTAATAATTCAGTAAAGATAGTAAATAAAAATGAAGCAGTTGCCTATGCAAGAATAGGAAATGACAGGTACGGTCTTTATCCTTCGGAAGATGTTACAGTAAAAGGAAGACAGGGAGGAGGCAATTCAAAATTGACTTATAAAGTAGCTTTGAAAGACGGTGTTTCCAGAAGGGATATAGGTCAGGTAGTCGGAACATTTGTTGCAACTGACGGAGTAAACGAATATACAGGAGCTCTGATAATGAAATAATTATGCAGTTTTCCGACAGAAACTTTTTTAGAATAAAATGCAGTTGAAGAAAGAATTGTATGGAAAGGAGGAAAATGAATGGCTATAGGGATTTTTGATTCCGGAGTGGGAGGACTTACGGTATTAAAAGAAATACGGAAAGTTCTGCCTGGTGAAAAAATATATTATTTAGGAGATACGGCAAGAATTCCTTACGGTGAAAAAACAAAGGAACTGATAGTTGCGTATTCAAAACAGATTACGAAATTTTTACTCGGGAAAAATGTCGATATTATTGTTGTGGCTTGTAATACGGCAACTTCACTGGCTTTAGAAGAACTGGAAAAAACTTTTGAAATACCGATTATAGGTGTAATAGAGGCAGGAGTGAGAACAGCCCTTTGTACTACAAAAAATAATAAAATAGGTGTAATAGGTACAAAAGCGACTATAAATTCAAAAAAATATGAAACCGAAATAAGAAACAGAAATGATAAAATAAAAGTATATTCAAAGGCATGTCCTTTATTTGTTCCTGTTATTGAAGAAGGAATGGTGAAAGGAGAAATTGTCAATCAGCTTGTAAAAATGTATCTCAGTGAGTTTGACGGAAAAATTGATTCTCTGATTTTGGGCTGTACTCATTATCCTCTTTTAAGGGAAACAATTAAAAATATTTATCCTGATATTGAAATAGTAGACCCTGCAAAGGAAACAGCTGCAGACTTAAAAAAACATCTTATAAACGGAAAACTCATAAAAAATGATGGAGAAAAGGGATTTGAAACAGAATATTATGTTACTGACGGACAGGAAAAGTTCAGAAAAGTGGGAACAATGTTTTTAAATGAAAAAATCGGTCATGTGGAACTTGTAAAATTATAGAAAGCGGGGAGGAAGCATACTGAATAAAAGTATGTAATAAAAATGTTTGAATATATATTTGGTGAACTGACAGTAAAAAAAATTGATTATGTCGCATTGGACATTAACGGACTGGCGTATAAAATATTTATATCTTTAAAAACCTTTGAAGCATTGGGAGAAATCGGACAGGATGAAAAACTGTATATACATACTCATGTCA
>JAUNKI010000179.1 GCA_030532815.1 Leptotrichiaceae bacterium | reverse complement strand
TTTTATACGGAAATATTTTAAATGAGGAAATAGATAAAATAAAAAAATATTATATAAATGAAGTTGAGTCAAGGGAAAAAGATTTAACGGTATTGGAACAGCTGCCTGAAGAAAATAATAATGAAAAAGTACTTGTATACGACGGATTTACAGATAAAGCGGAAAAAGAGCTGAAAACTTTTAAAAAGGAATTGGAACTTGCAATGACACTTGAAGATTTACAGCTTATTCAAAATTATTTCAGAGATGAAGAAAAAAGAAATCCTACAGAAACCGAAATAAAAGTCCTTGATACATACTGGTCCGACCATTGCAGGCATACTACATTTGAAACCGTAATAACTGACATAAAAGTGGAAGAAGGAAAATATAAAAAAATTATAGAAGATACAGTAAATGAATATATGAAAAGCAGGGAATACGTCCATGCAGATAAAATAGACAAAAAACCTGTGACATTGATGGATTTGGCTACTATATCAGGAAAAGAAGAAAGAAAAAAAGGTACGCTTTCTGATTTGGAAATTTCTGATGAAATAAATGCATGTTCAGTTTATGTTGATGTCCCTATAAACGGAAAGATTGAAAAGTGGATATTACAGTTTAAAAATGAAACTCATAATCATCCTACGGAAATAGAACCTTTCGGAGGAGCTTCAACATGTATCGGAGGAGCAATAAGGGATCCCCTTTCAGGAAGAACATTCGTATATCAGGCTGTGAGAATAAGCGGAGCCGGAAATCCCAATGAAAAAATTGAAAATACCATGGAAGGAAAACTTCCCCAGAAAGTTATTACTCAGAAAGCCGCACAGGGTTTTTCCTCTTATGGAAATCAGATAGGTCTTGCAACTACATATGTTAATGAAATATATGATGAAGGATATAAAGCCAAAAGAATGGAACTGGGGCTTGTAATAGGAGCAGCTCCTGCAGAAAATATAATAAGAGAAAAACCTGAAAAAGATGATATTATCATACTTTTAGGAGGAAGAACGGGAAGAGACGGAATAGGAGGGGCAACAGGTTCTTCCAAAGAACATACTTTGGAATCTTCTGAAAAATGCAGTGCTGAAGTACAGAAAGGAAATGCCGTAATTGAAAGAAAAATACAGAGACTGTTCAGAAATAAGGAAGTTACGAAATTAATAAAAAAATGCAATGACTTTGGAGCGGGAGGAGTTTCAGTAGCAATAGGTGAACTTGCCGACGGATTGGAAATTGATTTGAATAAAGTAAGGGTAAAGTACAAAGGACTTAACGGAACCGAACTGGCAATTTCCGAGTCTCAGGAAAGAATGGCAGTAGTTATTTCAAAGAAAAATCTGGAAAAGTTTGAAGAATATGCCCGAAAAGAAAATCTGGAAGCATATGAAGTTGCCCGAATAACTGATGCCGCCAGACTTGTGATGAAATATAATAATGAAATTATAGTAAATATTTCAAGGGAGTTTTTAAATACGAATGGTTCAAAATCCTATATAAATGCCGAAGTGGAAAATTCAGGAAATTTAAATCTAAAAAGAAAAACCGAAGGAAGTTCACTCAGAGAAAAATTTATAAATAATATGAAGGAACTGAATATCTGTTCTCAAAGGGGATTAATGGAGACATTTGATTCTACGATAGGTTCAACTACAGTTTTAATGCCTTATGGCGGAAAATATCAACTTACTCCATCTGATATTTCAGTACAGAAGATTTCAGTGGAAAATGGGGAAACATCACTTGCTTCTATGGCAGGTTACGGCTACAGCCCATTTATAGCAAAACAGGTGTCTTTTCACGGAGGTGTCTTTGCAGTAGTCGAATCAATGGCAAGAACAGTTGCTGCAGGCGGAAATTATAAAAATATAAGATTTACTTTTCAGGAATATTTTGAAAGACTCGGAAGAGAACCGAAAAAATGGGGAAAACCTTTGTCGGCACTTTTGGGAGCATTTTATGTGCAGAAGAAATTCGGACTGGCTTCAATAGGGGGAAAAGACTCTATGAGCGGAACTTTTCATGAAATATCCGTTCCGCCTACATTAGTTTCTTTTGCAGTAAGTACTGTTGATTCGGAGAATGTTGTTTCAAATGAATTGAAAAAAGCAGGCAGTAAAATATATATGATAAAAGCTCCTTTAGATGAAAATGATCTGCCTGATTTGGAAGAATTGAAAGATAACTTTGATTTTATTACGGAAAACATAAAAAACAGAAAAATAATATCTGCAAGTGCGGTGAAGTACGGAGGAATAGCTGAGACTCTGGCAAAAATGTCTTTCGGAAATAAAATGGGTATGAATATAAATACGGATAATATTGTTATAAATAAAGATAAAATCGGAGAAAATTCCGACAGCACGGCAGATGAAATGTTTATACCGTATTACGGTACATTTGTAATTGAAACCGATGAAGTATTTGACTATAAAAATGCCGTATTAATAGGGAATACAGTAAATAATGGGAAAATAACATTAAATAGTAAAAAGAAAGTCGAAGAAATAGAATTGGAGGAATTAATTTCAGAATGGGAAAAGCCTTTGGAAAATATATTTCCTACAGGAAAAAAGGCAAATAAAGGATATGGAGAAACTCACTGCTCTGAAGCCGAATACAGACGTCTGAAACGGATAGAACATGAAAATCTGATAAGCAGGATTTCCAACAATTATGCAAAACCGAGAATATTTATTCCTGTATTTCCCGGTACAAACTGCGAATATGATTTGGAAAGAATGTTTAACAGAGAAGGAGGAATAGCAAAAATAAAGGTGTTCAAT
>JAUNKI010000178.1 GCA_030532815.1 Leptotrichiaceae bacterium | reverse complement strand
CTTTTTTCAATTTCTCAGGTTTATTCATGAATTTATTCCTCCTGAATTGCAGTTTTTTAAATAAATTATAAAAATTTTACAAAATTTATTTTGTTATTTAAAGTTATTATACCATACTGTACGGATAAAAATTAAGTTAATTTTTGTATAGTAAGTGTTTCCATAAACTTTTACTGTTTTCCAATAAAATATAGTTAAAATTATACCGAAGCGGAGGCTAATAATGAGCTTTTCTGTAAATAAAAAAATGAAGCTGTAAATTTTATATGTTTCATTATTTTCCAAAAAAGATATTAGAATGTATCTGAAAACTCAAAATCTATAATATTTTCAATCTCTTTTTTTACTTTTTAAATTAACAGAGTCATAATAAAACCTATATTCCGTTATTTACAAATTTAAAAATTTTCGTTAAAAATCTGTTATTTTGACAGTTTTCAGAAACACTCTGACATAGTTTATAATTTTTGAAAATATATTATTTACAGTTTGACTTTTATTTTTTTATTTATAGGAAAATTTATCTGAATTTAAATAAAGTCTGTTATAAAAAATAAATCGAGATAATTTCATAAAATAGAAAAAAATATCGAATTATAAATTATATGTATTTTACCGTTATTATAAAACCAATAAAAAAGCTGCTCATAACTAAAAAAATATTATTTGCAGACATTGTAGCCAGAAAATTATTTTTGATTTATGAGACAGCTTTTATTAAAACCATTTTTTAGACAGTTTTTTTATTCGGAATATAATTCCACCAAACACAGGTTATTTCCGTCAGGATCTTTAAATTCCAAATATTTGACTAATCCGGGAATATCTTCTATTTTTTCATCATTAATAACAGACATTTTTTTCAGGCGATTACATTCTTCCTGAATGTTTTCAACTTCAAAGCTTAAAGAGTTGTCACATTTTTTTATGTTTCCTTCAAAAAGCTGAATCCAGATTTGTCCTATTTTATACTCAATCATAGGCATTCCGTCGGAAATATTTATTTCTTCTTCAGGAAGAAAAACTTCTCTGTACCATTTGGCAGATTTTTCAAGATTGCTTACAGGTATATTAGCTGCTACACTTTTAATTTTCATAATATAATTCCTTTCTTTACTTTAAGCTAAAGAGTCAAACAGTTTATTCCATACTCTGTCAAAATATTCTCTTGCCTTATCCCATTCAGGGGAGTTTCCCCAACCGCTGTTTAAAAAATGAATATATGTCTTATTTCCCATAGGAATAAAAGATATCGAAACAACAGTCAGAGGTTCGGCACTGTTCATAATTTTTAAGTCCGTCGGTCCTTTCCATTCAAAAGCTATAAATTCATCAGGTTTGTAAGCCAGTATTTTACAACCTAAAGTGGAGTCTTTTTCTTTATTTTCCAAGTCCCAGAAAAGTTCGTACTTTCCTCCGTTAAAATTGTCAATATTCGCATCAAGACAAGTCATCCATTTTACTTTATCCTTATCTGAAAACAATTTAAATGCCTCTTTTACAGGGCAGTTCAGAACTTTGTTAATATAAATTATTTTATTCATTTTTCTCCTTTCAAAATAATATTTTCAGTTATCTGCACATCTGTTTTTTCAATTTTTTTACTATAATTTTTCAAATTTATACTAAAATCAATTGCCGTTTTCGTTGTCGGAAGGAGCGAATCCTGTACGGTATGAAATTCCGATTTATCTTATTCTTTATTATCCCGATAATTCATAAATTACCTCTTTTCGTTTCGATTATCGTTGTTTGCTATTTATTATTTTTCTATTATACAGTAAAAAGAAAATAAATTCTTATCATGAATTGCGTTTTTCACATTTAATATGTTAAAATCTGGAAAATAAATGACGGAGATATGTATAATAATGGATATAAAGATTATAGCTGAATATATAAGAAAAAAACTCGAAAATGATTATGAAACGGAAAAAATTTCCGTAGCTGATACAGCTGAAAAATTCGGTTACAGCAAATATGAATTCAGCAGAAAATTTAAAAAGGAAACAGGTTTTTCGGCTAAGGAATTTATTTCACTCTTAAAGCTGGAAAAGTCTATTCAGAAACTTGTAAAGGAACATAAAAGTATTATTTTTGCACAAATGGAAGTCGGATATGAAAGTTCGGGTTCTTTTTCCAATATATTTAAAAAAAATACAGGACTTTCTCCAAAAGAATATAAAAAGAATATTGAAAAATTATATGAAATAATGAAGCAATATAAAGAAAATGAAGAACTTCTACAAGAAACATATTATGAGTACAGAGAAAAGGAAAACGGGAATAAATGTACGGTAACTTTAATATATCCTGAAAATTATAAAAGTGATGTGACTTTTATCGGACTTTTCAGAACTCCTGTTCCAAATCATGCTCCGATAGTAGGAAAAGCAGTGATACCTTATAAAACAGGAAATAAATGTATTTTTACGAATATTCCTGAAGGAAGTTATTATATTTTGGCATGTTCCATTGAAAAAAACAGTAATATTTTCAGATATTTTGATTTGAAAAAGTGCCTGAGAGGCAAAGTTGAGGAGAAAATTACTTTTCCTTTAAAATTAGGGGATAAAAAAGAATTTGAGATTTTATTAAGGGAGGCAATTCCTGAAGACCCTCCTATTCTGGTTAATTTGCCGAATCTGGTATTTAAAGTTATAAAAAAGGGGAAGTAATCGGATATAAGATAAATCCGTATTTTTAAAATATGAGTTTAATAACGGGACATAAAATATTTGTAAAATCATTTAAAAATGTAAGTAATAAAAGGTATTAA
>JAUNKI010000177.1 GCA_030532815.1 Leptotrichiaceae bacterium | reverse complement strand
GACGGAGGAAATAAGACACCTTCAAATTCAACTATTCCCATAGTACCGTTAAGTACCGGGAACACCTAATAATTCACTCAAATCGAATAATCCGTAACTCCCGACAAACTTGACGGAAAACCTATTCCCGACATTCTTGAAAACAAACCCCAAACTCCTGATCTTATTAATGATATAAGGAAAATTCACTTTCAGATGAACAACCCATTAACAGAATAGGAATTTTGGATACAGGTTTCAATTTATCGGATAATAAAAGAATAAATTCTGAATTTGGTCGGAGAATTATAATTAAAAACAATTATCCTGTTTCTTCAAATGAAACACACGGTTTAGATACTGCAGAAGCAATCAGCGGAAAAACTAACGGAAAAAATAAAGATGTCCAAATTGAAATATTTAATATTTCAAAAAATGAAAACGGACATACCGCTCCTTATCTGACACCCGATATATACGGAAATTTTGATTTTACTCATATTCTGGGTAAATACAGTGACGGAGAAATCGAAACAAATTCTTTTGTGTTTAGTCACCTTTTTTCTACCGATACAAAAATAAGTGATTTCACTGAAAACGATTATACCGCCAAAATAGGACAGGAACTTCAGGAATACTATGAAGAACAGACTGATAACGAAAATAAAAATTTATATACATAATCAACAGGAGATAAGGAGAATCAGACGGAACCTACTCTTGAAGCAGGATTTCCGTTATCTATTCCGAAACTTGAAAATCGCTGGCTGGCTGTAGTCGGTGTTGTAAAAAAAGCAAGAACGGAGATTTTTCGACAGATAATCTTAAGCCTCTGACACATACAGGAAATCCCGAAAACTGGACATTATCCGCTATAGCTTAAACAAGTCCGAAAACTGCCGATGGAAACATAAAAAAATTAACAGTCTCTCGTTACGGAACTGCAGCTGGCTACATTGTTCATAATTTGGGAACTTTTGAAAATAGAGGAACAGGAGCTGTCATAACAGGAGACTATATTGCAAAAAAGATTTCGTTACAATAGCCGACATAAGTTCAAAACTCACTGTTAAAGGAAAAACGGAAATAAAAGGAAATACCCGCCTCCAAATATTAAACAGCAGAAAATATATAACAGCAAAACCTCTTATTTCAACAGTTTTATTATCTGAAAACGGGATAAACGGTAATTTTCCCCATCTAGAAACTCCCAATTTGACAGAAGGAAAATCGGAAACTTCAAATCAATCGGTTATACTGTCATTAAACAGAAAAAATGTAAAAGAATATGTTTCTTCACTGGAAGCAAATGACAAAATGAGGACAGCCGTAGCTGAAAATATAGAGGAAGCTTTTAAAAAACTTGACAGTGAAATAGAAAGGGGAAATTCCGAAATTGAGCCATTTGCTTTATATGCCGCAAAATCACAGAATGTGTCCTTTAAACATCCGAATTCTTCTGCAATACTGGACAGTCTGTCAGGATAGATATATGCTTCTGCACAGGCATTGACATTTCGACATTCCCAAACAGTTAATAAAGATTTATCCAATAGGCTTGTAATGCTCGGAACATTAAACAATGAAAATAATATAGGGCTATGGATAACAGGAATAACGGCACATGGAAAACTTAAAAAACACGATTTCGGAACAGGAAAAACAAATGTCTACGGAGGGCAGATAGAGATTGACTGTAAATTTAAAGAAAATCTTATATTCGGAACGACACTGTCTTATTCCAAATCCGATGTAAAATTTGACAGATACAGAGTAAAAGCTGAAGCAGACGGATTCGGAGTATCTTTATACGGAAGACTGAAAAATAATAGAGTTCCTCACTATATACAGGGAAGGATAGGAATAGGATTTATAACAGGAAATGTACAAAGGGATATACTCCTTGAAACATTTGAAAATCAAAGAGGAAAAAAGAGCATAGAGATAAAACATTTTCTTTTTATACGGAAACGGGATATGATTTTAAAAACGGAAATTTCATATTTACTCCTTTTACAGGAATTATTTATGACAGTATAACGCGTGGAGCTTTCAGTGAAAAAAATAGTCAGTTCGGATTGACTGCTGGAAAGAAAATGTATAGGAGAACAGCAAGGTTGGCAGAATTGAGAATAGGACAGTTTATAAATTGAAAAAACGGAAGCAGAACAATTTTTCAAAGTTACATAACACACCAGAAAGCCTTTAAAAAAGAAGACTTGAGTTTTGAAACTTCACACACGGGATTGGCTGATGCCAAATTTAAAGTAAAAGAAATAGGTCTTTCAAAAAACAGCACATGGATAGATATCGGAATACTTACCGAAGTAATTCCCACTTTTTCATGGTGTGCAAATTATGACGGAAAAATTGAGAAAAAAGGAAATAATAATATATTTACAACAGGAATCAGATTCAGTTTTTAAAAAATTGTTTTTTCTCTAAGTTAGTTTCATAAACAAATAAATAATTTATAAACTGTAAATAATTATTTTAAAACTATAAAAGTTGGGGTTGTCCCATAAGTCAAAAACAATTCTCTAACTATGAATATTATATATTTTTAAGCCATACAATGACATTTTTATCAATTTTAAAAATATTAAAATATATAAAATTCATAACTTAGTATATTTTTTTACTTTATAAGGCAACCCCTGACAAAAAACTGCCAACACAAATTATTTCATACTCAAAAACACTTCATTCACTAAAAAATTACAAACTCGCTTCGCTCAAACAGTGATTTTTCTTAACGTTCATTCCTGTATTTTTTTCATTGAAATAATTTGAATGTTGGGTTTTTATCTATATTTAATATTACAGTATTTTTA
>JAUNKI010000176.1 GCA_030532815.1 Leptotrichiaceae bacterium | reverse complement strand
ATCAATTAATGTTTTTAAATTTTCCTTTTCACCGTTTCTTTTCTCACTATCTTTTTCAAAAAAAACATTGTCGGATATCTCCATACCTGCTACCGCTTCATTTAATCTTTCTTTTATTTCATTAATCTCGACATCTGACAACTTTTTTTCAAAATTGGCATAAAGCATTATCCTTTCCATTCTCAAACTTTGAGAAAAGGCAGTTTCTGCTACAATTCTTGCATTTTTTATATTTTTCTTTTCCAGATAATTAACCGATTTATTTAATATATCGAGCAAATTACTCATTATCACCAACAGCTTTCAGCAGTTCCGCCTGATCGTATGCAATCAGGGCATCTATCATTTCATTCAAATCTCCGTCCAGCACTCCGTCCAATCTGTGCAAAGTCAGTTTTATTCTATGATCGGTTACTCTTCCTTGAGGGAAATTATACGTTCTTATTTTTTCAGAACGATCTCCGCTTCCTACTTGGGATCTCCTTTCATTTTCAACTTCTTTTCTCTGTTTTTCATATTCTATTTCATACAGTTTTGAAGCAAGGACTTTCATTGCAGCTTCCCTGTTTTTTATTTGTGATCTTCCGTCTTGGGAAGTTACTACTATTCCTGTAGGCAAATGCGTTATTCTGACTGCCGAATCGGTTGTATTTACGTGCTGACCTCCCGCACCGCTTGATCTGTACGTATCTATCTTCAAGTCACTCTGATTTATTTCCACTTCATTTACATCTTCTATTTCCGGTAATACAGCTACTGTTATAGTTGATGTATGTATTCTGCCTGAAGCTTCCGTAGCGGGAACTCTCTGTACTCTGTGAACTCCGCTTTCAAATTTCAATTTTGAATAAGCACCATTTCCTTTTATAAGAAACGTCACCTCTTTCAAACCTCCTACACCGATTTCACTTTTATCTATTATTTCGGTTTTCCATCTGTTTCTTTCGGCATATCTTGTAAACATTCTGAATACGTCAGCTGCAAAAAGTGCAGCTTCATCTCCTCCTGCTCCTGCTCTTATTTCCATAATAACATTCTTATCGTCGTTAGGATCTTTAGGAAGCAGAAGAATTTTCAACTCTTCTTCCAGAGAAGGTATTTCTTCTTCTATTGCATGGATTTCTTCAAGCATCATTTCTTTCATTTCAGAATCTTTTTCAGATTTCAGATCTTCCTTCAGACTTTCCATTTCTTCTTTTCTGGATTTATAATATGTATATTTTTTTACAACTTCATCAATACTGTTTAAAGCCTTGTTATATTCCATTATTTTTTTAGGATCGGATATAACTTCAGGATCCATAAGTAATTTTGTTAATTCTTCGTGCTTTAAGACAACATCATCCAATTTTTGAAACATATATAATTTCAACTCCTATTTTACTGAATTTTTCTAATTATTGTAACATATTTTTATCTATTTTTCAAATAACCTGTATCCGTTAACAGAACAGAATAAAAAATTAATAATATTTTTTTTAAAAACATTTTCTTTGGTTATTTTATGCCTTTATGTCATTTTCATTTTTTATACGATTATGTTGATTCAAATTGGGTCCATTTAAGCGAAAATCTTATCAATATATTCTTTAAATTTCCTGAAAATACGTGCTTTTAAAAAAATACAATTAATGATATAATTTTACGTAAAAATTATTTTAAAATTATGAAAGCGGGATAAAGATGAATATAGATAATATTCTAAATGAAATTTTCAGTTTCAGGTCTTCAAAAAGAAGGAAAAATATTGATGATTTGAAACTTATATACAGTTTACTCGGAACTCCGTGTAAAAACAGTAAAATTATACATATTGCCGGAACAAACGGAAAAGGTTCAACTGCATCCTTTATTGAAAACATTCTGTTTGCAGCAAATTTTAATGTGTGCAAATTTACATCACCTCATATTTTAAAATACAATGAAAGAATTGTTTCAAACAAAGAAATGATTACCGATGATAAAATTATACATTTTTACAATATAGTTTCAAATACCTTAAAAAATTTTAATAAAAACAGTAATATCTCTGTAAAGCTTAATTTTTTTGAAATAACTACATTTATAGCTTTACTATTTTTTCAGGAACAATCCCCTGATTTTATAATAATGGAAACAGGGCTTGGAGGACGTCTTGATGCTACTAATATAATAAATTCTAATATTGCTGTTATTACAAATATAACTTTTGACCATATGAATATTCTCGGAAATACTCTAAGGCAAATTGCCTATGAAAAGACAGGAATTATAAAAAGTGGTGAATTGTGCATTTTTGCACACAATCTTCCTGAGTTGATAAAAGAGATAAATAAAAAAACAGAAAATTCCGTAAATATTGTTAACAAGTATGAAAATCTTCGCATTGAACTGAACAAAATAAATTATAAAACTGTTGTACAGTTTGAAAATAAAAAATTTATTTTACCTTTATTCGGAAAATTTCAGGCGTATAATTTTTTACTTGCTTATGAAATTGCCAAAATTTACAATATTAGTGACGAAGTTATTCAGAAAGGGCTTAATTCCGTTTATTGGCCCGCAAGGTTTGAATTTTTTTCATTGAAGCCTCCGGTTATTCTTGATGCGGCTCATAACGCCGATTCCATGAAAAAACTTCTTGAAAACTTAAAAGAGCTTTACAGGAAAAACGAAGTAATTATAATTACTTCTCTGTTACGAACAAAGGATTTCGTATCGGTATTTTCCCAGCTTGAAAATGTAACGGATAAGATTTTTATTACTTCGTTGGAAGACATGGTATACGGACTTACATCATTAGAAATAAGAAAAAAAATGGAAATTTCAAATATTTCCACAGATAATAT
>JAUNKI010000175.1 GCA_030532815.1 Leptotrichiaceae bacterium | reverse complement strand
AACTGAATATCCGACAATATAAACTTTAAAAAATTATTTACTTATCAGAAAGAAAAATTATTTTTCTTAGAATGTGTCTGAAAACTCAAAATCTAAGATATTTTCAATCTTTTTACTTTATTAAATTGGAAAAATTATGATAAAACCTATATTTATTTACAGTTTTTAAAATATTTGTTAAAATCCATCATTTTGACAGTTTTCAGATACACCCTAATAGGATTATGGAAATACTAATTCAAAGGCAGAAGCCGGTCACTTCCGATTTCAGCGAAAAAAAATCACTGTCTGAACGAAGCAGATTTGTATTTTTTTAATTAATGAAATATTTTTAAATTTAAAATAATCCGAGCTGGCAGTTTTTTATCAGACAGAAATACAAAGCAGGTAATGAATCCTTACAAAAAAATTGATATGACATTTATAGTTAAAAAACTATTTTACCCTATTAAATAACTTATTATAGACATCTTATTTCTTTTATTTTAAACAACTTGACACTGTTAAGATTTTATCGTATAATCTTAACAATGATTAGATAAATTTAAACATAAAGGAAATTTTGTATATGAAAAAAAACTATCATCATGGAAATCTAAGAAAAGAACTGATTGAAAAGGGAATAGATATTATAAACAGTGCAGGAGAAGAAAAACTGTCTTTAAGGACTTTGGCTAAAATATGCGGAGTAAGCCCTGCCGCACCTTACACATATTTCAAGAAAAAAAGTGATCTTCTTGAGGCAATGGGCAGCTACATTTGGGATATGCTGGCACAGGAGCTGGAAATGACAACGGAAAAATATAAAAATGAAGAGGATTTGTTATTACAGTTAGGTAAAACATATATTATGTTTTTTTATAAAAACCCTATGTATTATCATTTTATAATTTCAAAAAATAATGCAAAAATGAATTTTTCACTGGAAATTTCTGAAAAGGATAATGAAAATGCTCTGAATATATTAAAAAGAGAAGCTGTTAAAAAATTTAAAAGTATAAATACGGATATGTCTCCAAAAATTATACAGAATAAGATTATAGCAATGTGGGCATTGGTTCAGGGACTGACAACAATAATAATTATACGTGATAAGGAACATTCGGAAAACTGGGAGGAAAAAATAGAAGAAATAATAAAATCAAGCTTTATAACATATTATAAGTAAAACTGTTATTTGAGCAGGAGGAAAAATATGGAAATAATTATAACCGATTTGAACAAAGAAAAATTTCAAAAAATATATGAAAATATTATAAAAAAAAATTGCATAAGTACATTGAAAAAAATTCCCAAACAAACCAATGAAATAACAGTAAGTAATAATCAAATTATTCTAATTCACAGCGACAGCAAAATTAAAAGTTGCATGGGCTGCTTTGAATGCTGGGTTAAAACTCCGGGAAAATGTAAAATCAGAGACGGTTATGAAAATTTGGCGAAAATATACTCAAAAGCGGAAAAAATCATAATTATAAGCAAATGTTGCTACGGTTCATACAGTCCCTTTGTAAAAAATATTTTAGATAGGAGTATCCCTTACCTGCTTCCATTTTTTAAATTTAAAAATAAGGAAATGCATCATTTAACAAGATACCGTACAAAGTTTGATTTAAATGTCTGTTTTTACGGAGAAAATCTTACGAAAAGTGAAAAAGAAACTGCTGAAAAATTGGTAAAAGCCAACTGTATCAATTTAAACGTTAAAAAATTCAATATTGACTTTTTTGGAAATGATGAAGGAGAACATCAAATATGAAAATAAGTATAATAAACGGAAGTCCCAAAGGAATTAAAAGTAATTCTGAAATACTGATAAATTATTTTTCTCCGTTACTTAAAGAAAATAAAGTAAAAAAATATTATTCAATTTCTTTAAGATTGAATAATGAAACTAAAAATGAAATTAATAACAGTGATGTTTTAATTTTTTCTTTTCCTTTGTATGTTGACGGTATTCCCTCCAACCTTTTGAAGCTGCTTATAGGGTTTGAAAAAGAAAAAATTATAAATTCAAATACAAAAATTTACTGCATAATTAATAACGGTTTTTTTGAAGGAAAGCAGAATCATTTAGTAGTCCTGCAAATAAAAAACTGGTGTGAAAAAGTTAAAGCAAAATGGGGACAGGGTATAGGTGTAGGAGCAGGAGAATTATTATCATACACTGCAAAAGTTCCGTTAGGATACGGTCCTCTTAAAAACTTGGGAAAAGCACTGAATACATTCTCGTGTAATATCTTATCTTTAAAAAGTGATAAGGATATTTACATAAATCCGAATTGGCTAAAAACTTTATATTGGTTACAGGGAAGTCTTTCATGGATTATAAAATCAAAGAAAAATCATTTGAAAATACGGGAGTTATTCAAAAAATAGCAATTTAAAAAAATGAAAATTTCATAAGTCAAAAACAATTCCCTAACTATAACTATTATATATTTTTAAAAACTAAAAAATATTATTTTTACTGATTTTATAAAAATAGAAAAATATATAAAACTTATGATTAAATATGTTTTTATACTTTATGGAACAACCTATACATACTGAATGGAACAAACTGTTTAATCTGTCAAAATCTGAAAATTTGCAAACAGAATATAACATAACTAATCTGAAAATATTCTGTTGTTTTCTGTGTTTTTTCAGTATCGACATAAAAATATATAATGTATTCTGAAACATATAGTAAGTAATATTTTACAGATACCTTAATATATAATAAAATAAAAACTGCTTTAATTAAATTATAAAATAATCTCTATAGTTTAATAAAACAGTTTTTTTATTTTCTAACTTTGTATTTATCTTTGGAGCGGAAAACGAGGCTCGAACTCGCGACCTCAACCTTGGCAAGGTTGCGCTCTACCAACTG
>JAUNKI010000005.1:17612-25354 GCA_030532815.1 Leptotrichiaceae bacterium | reverse complement strand
TATATGGAGTATCGACTGTGTAAAAAAGAAATTTAAAACAAAAAATAATAAAAATTACAGATAAATGGAGATGATTTACATGAAAAAATTAATAACATTAGTTATAATAATGTTAATTACAAGTTGTAGTTTATTTGACACGAAAGCATGGGAAGAAGTCCGAAAAGAAAGAAAAGATGGAGGGCATAAATGTGTTCGTAATTATAATGGATACACTGTTTGCGGTTATCCAAAATAAAATAAAACATAGTTAAAATTTGATATTTAAATTATGGTTTTAAGTATGAAATAATTTGAATTGTAAGTTTTTGATAGTGGCTGCCTCATAGGGTAGAAAACACATTAACTAATAATATATATATATATATATTTATTTATAAAATCAATAGAGATAGTATTTTTTAACTTTTAAAATGTATAATATTTATATTTGAAAAGTTATTAATAGCCCCTAATATTAAAAATGAGAGTAAAGTAATAAGCTCTCATTTTTTGAATTTACTTTTACTATTAAGTTATTTAATATCAGAATTAAATGATTTTGTTTTATAATCCTTATTATTCAATTTACTCATTATATTTATCTGTTATAATATCAATATTTGGAAAGTAAGCATTTCTATATTTTTAAATTATATAAATATACCGATATCGAATTTTTTTCCTAATACATATATTATAAACTATAAAAGGAAAAACTCCATCTTTTCAAAAAACACATAATGTGATAATATAAAAAGAAACAAAAAATAAAAACGGAAGTGTGGAATGGCTACATATAATTTATTATTTAAAAATTTGGAAGAACTTAAAATTAAAGGGGCAGGCAAAGTTACAACGGGTAAATTCAATAAACTCGGAGTTTACACTTTATATGACCTTTTTTATTTTTTTCCGAGAACTTATGAAGACAGAGCAGGGAGCAAAAATATATCCGAAGTGCTTCCTGATGAATTTGTCGTTATAAAGGGAACTGTTATAAATACGGTAAATCAGTATATAAAAGCAGGAAGAACCATGTTTCGTGCCATTTTAAAAGATGAAACGGGAATTATGGAGCTGATTTGGTTCAATAATAAATTTATGAAAAGTAACATAAAAGTAGGAGATGAGTTGTTAGTTTACGGTAAGATTAAATATGCGGGGAAATTTCAAATTGTAAATCCCGAATACAAGAAAATGTATCCGGGAAGTACAGGGAAAGAAATATCGATACATGAGCAGATACTTCCGATTTATCCCTCAACGGCATCCCTCAGACAGGAAGCCATAAGAAAAGTTATACATGAGGCATTACTTGATTACGGTTACTTATTACAGGAAAATATTCCCGAAAACCTTATAAAAAAAGAAAAACTCCTTTCAAGAAAAGATGCTCTGCTGAATATTCATTTTCCCGAAAGCACGGAAAAATGCAGAGAAGCAAAAAAAAGATTTATGATGGAGGAAATCCTTCTTCTTGAAATGGGAATTCTTCAAAACAGATTTGAAACCGATAAAGGAAATAACAATATATATGAGCTGGAAGACAATAAGCAGCTCGTGAGCAAATTTATAGAAAATCTTGAATATGAACTGACAAAAGCTCAGAAAAAAGTGATAAATGAAATTTACAGAGAGCTGAAAGTCGGGAAAATAGTAAACCGTCTTATACAGGGTGATGTCGGTTCAGGGAAAACGGTAGTTGCACTTATTATGCTCCTTTATATGGCAGAAAACAGCTATCAGGGAGTAATAATGGCACCTACTGAAATACTTGCAACTCAGCATTATCTTGGAATTGTGGACATATTCAATAATCTGGATGTACGGGTGGAACTTCTGACAGGAAGCGTAAAAGGAAAAAAAAGGGAAAAACTTTTAGCGGAAATAGAAAGCGGGCTTGTGGATATTATTATAGGAACTCATGCACTTATAGAAAATGATGTTGTTTTCAAAAATCTGGGACTGATAGTCATAGACGAACAGCACAGGTTCGGAGTAGTGCAGAGAAAACTTCTGAGAGAAAAAGGAAGTATTGCCAACTTAATAGTAATGAGTGCGACTCCTATTCCGAGATCATTGGCTTTGACAATATACGGAGATCTGGATGTTTCCATTATTAACGAACTTCCGATGGGAAGAGTTCCCATAAAAACAAAATGGATAAAAAATTGTGAAGAAAAAGATAAAATGTACAGTTTTATTGAAAAGAAAATAAAAGAAGGCAGACAAATATACGTAGTGTCACCTTTAATTGAAGAGAGTGAAACACTGAATGTAAAATCAGCTCAGGAAACATATGAAGAATATAAGGAAATTTTTCCGAACAGACGTTCAGCCCTTATTCATGGGCGGCAAAAATACAAAGAAAAGCAGGAAATAATGAGGAAATTTAAAAATCACGAACTTGATATATTAATATCCACAACAGTCATAGAAGTGGGAGTAAATGTCCCGAATGCTTCGGTAATGGTCATAAGAGATGCTCAGAGATTCGGACTGTCTTCTCTGCATCAGCTGAGAGGAAGAGTCGGAAGAGGAAAATATCAGTCTTACTGTTTTCTGGAATCGGAAACTGACAATGAACTGTCAATGAAAAGACTGGGAATTATGGAAAAAACTACTGACGGATTTAAAATAGCCGAAGAGGATCTGAAGCTGAGAAACTCGGGAGAAGTACTCGGTACAAGACAAAGCGGCGTTTCGGATATGATGCTTACGGATATTGTAAAAAACGTTAAAGAAATAAAACTGATAAGAGATTACGTAATAAATTATCTTGAAGAACATAACGGAAAAATAGATAATGAATATTTAAAAAGAGATATTTATGAGAAATTTCATAAAAAAATAATAGAATAGGAAAAAGTATTGGATAGAATTAAAGCTGTTCAGGAAAGGAGTTTCGGAGAGAATGAAGAGACACAATGCCGATATGGGATTACTTTTGGTAGGAATTTTGTGGGGTTTGGGGTTTGTTTTTGTAAAAATAGGCTTAAATGAAGGAATAGATCCTTTTTATCTGCTTACAATAAGATTTTTGGGAGGTTTTACAATTCTTTTTGCCATATTCGGTAAAAAAATGAGGAAAATAACACTGTATGATTTAAAGGCGGGAATAATAATAGGAATGTTTCAGTTTTTTGGGTATACGCTTCAGACTTACGGAATGACGATGACTACTGCAAGTAACAATGCTTTTTTTACGGCAATTAATGTGGTCATAGTGCCTTACTTCTTTTGGTTTATATATAAGGAAAGACCCGATAAAACTACATTTATTGCTTCAATTTTGTGTGTACTCGGTGTAGGGATAATGAGTTTTGACAATAATATGAATTTGACAAATCTGAATAAAGGAGATGCTCTGACTATAATATGTGCGGTATTTTTTGCAGCACAGGTTGCTGCAACGGGCTATTACAGTGAAAGAATTCATACTCTTAATCTTGTTTTCATTCAGATGATAGTAGGAGGTGTTCTGTTTTTACTGAATCTGTTATTTATTTCGGGAGCAAAGGAAATAAAACTTCTACACGGTATGTCACTAATTGCGATACTTTATCTGACAATATTTTCTACGGCAATTCCCTTTTTGCTGCAGACATATTTTCAAAAATGGACGACATCTACGAGAGCTTCCATAATAATGACGACGGAATCCTTATTTGCCCCATTATTCGCCTTTTTTCTACTCGGAGAAGTATTGACTTTAAAAGTAATTACAGGGGCTGGATTAATAATGCTTTCTGTATTTGTTTCAGAAATAAAATTTAAAAAGAAAGAGTTGGAAAAAGGGTAGAAGCGAATTTTAACAGGAGAGTATTCCGACAGTTTACTGAATATAAAAAGACGAATTTAATGTAAAATAAAGCGGAAAAACTATATATTAAAATAAAAAGAAGAGTAAATTTCTAAAAAGTGGTATAATATAAAATAAAAAAATTACAATTCAATAAAATAAAATTAATAATAAAAAATTAAGAAAGGAGAAGGGGACTTTATATAAGTCGGAAAATTATATTAAACTGTAAATTTTATATACTCCATAATTTTTGTAAAGTCAGTGAAGACAGCGGTTTACAATTATTGAAAATATACTATTTACAGTTTGAAAATAGTTTTCAGTTTATAAAACAGCCCCGATATTAAGAGATGAAATTATCAAAGGCATTTTTAAAAACATATAAGGAAGCACCGAAGGAAGCGGAAGTAATAAGTCATCAGTTAATGTTGAGAGCTTCCATGATAAAACAGCTTACAAGGGGGATATACAGTTATCTTCCTTTAGGATACAAAGTTTTAAGAAAAATAGAAAATATTGTTCGTGAAGAAATGGACAGAGCAAATGCTCAGGAAATACACATGCCTGTGTTACAGCCGGCTTCTTTATGGGAAGAAACGGGAAGATGGTTTGCATATGGACCTGAACTGATGAGACTGAAAGACAGAAATGAAAGGGAATTTGCATTGGGACCTACTCATGAGGAAGTTGTGACGGATATTGTAAGAAATATGGTGGATTCGTATAAGGATTTACCTTTCAACCTTTATCAGATTCAGACAAAATTCAGAGATGAAATACGACCGAGATTCGGGCTGATGAGAGGTAGGGAATTTTTGATGAAAGATGCCTACAGTTTTCATATTGATGAGAAATCTCTCGATGAAGAATATTTGAATATGAAAGAGGCTTATGAAAGAATATTTGAAAGATGCGGACTTAATTTCAGAGCCGTAGAGGCAGATTCCGGGTCCATAGGAGGAGACTCTTCCCATGAATTTATGGTACTCGCAGATAGCGGAGAAGACGATATACTGTACTGTGACATGTCTGATTATGCTGCAAATAAGGAAAAAGCCTCAAGTATAATAAAACTTGAAATGAGCAGTGAAGAAAAAAAGGAAAAGGAACTTGTTGAAACTCCTAATTGTAAAACAATAGAAGAAGTTGCCAATTTTTTCAATACAGATAAGACAAAAACCGTAAAAGCGGTTTTGTTGAAAGAGGTTCTTGAAAATAAAGTAAACTATTTTATGGCTTTAATAAGGGGAGACCTTGACATAAATCCGATTAAAGTCAAGAATATTGTCGGAGCATCAATGGAACTGGAAATGATGGATGAGGAAGATTGTGAAAAACTTGGAATTGCTAAAGGGTATGTAGGCTCTTTTGAAAAAAATGAAAATATAAAAGTAGTTTTAGATGAAACTGTAAAATATATGAGAAATTTTATCGTAGGAGGAAATAAAGAAGGGTATCACTATGCAAATGTAAATCTGGAAGATCTTTCCTATGATATAACAGGAGACATAAGGGAAGCAAGAGAAGGAGACGGCTGTCCGGGAGGAAAAGGGACTCTTAAAATTGCAAGAGGAATAGAAGTAGGGCATATATTCAAATTGGGAGAAAAATATTCAAAAGCATTGAATGCGACAGTTTTAGATGAAAACGGAAAACAGCGTATAGTAACAATGGGATGTTACGGAATAGGTATTTCGAGAGTAATGGCGGCGGCAATAGAGCAGAACCACGACGAGTGGGGTATAATATGGCCGAAAGCGATAGCTCCTTATCTGGCGGATATAATAATTGCAAATGTAAAAGATGAGGTACAATTCTCATTAGGAGAAAAACTGTATGAAGAATTGAGCAGTAAAGGAATAGATGTAGTTCTCGATGATAGAAACGAAAGAGCCGGATTTAAATTTAAAGATGCCGATCTTATAGGATTTCCATTAAAAATAGTTGTCGGAAAAGGAGCTGCTGAAGGCAAGGTGGAAATAAAGGATAGAAAAACAGGCGAAAGTAGTGAAGTAAACGTTGAAAAGGTTACAGAATACATTGAAAGCTATTTGAAAAAATAATATTATAAAATTTAAGCAGAGCTGTTTCATAAAAGGAAAGAATATATTGAACTATGAATTTTACATGTTTTACTATTTTTATAAAGACGGTAAAAAAATGTGTATTATCTGTAATTCAAAGAATAATTTTCGGTTTGTGAAACAGTTCGGAAAATAAAATGACGGAGTTGATAATTTTGAATAATAAAGAGAGTATAAACCCAGAAAATATAAAAAATATAATATTTGATCTCGGTAATGTTCTTATAAGTTTTAATCCTAAAGATTATACGGATAATGAAAAATTTTTAAAAGAAGTATTCGGGAGCCCTGAATGGCTGATGCTTGACAGAGGTACACTTTCTTATGGAGAAGCAAAAGAAATATTCAAGGAAAGGGTACCTGAAGTAGCAGAGCAGATTGATTCAATGTTTGACAGCAGTTTTTCCGGATTACTGCAACCTATAAAGGAAAATACCGCTCTTTTACCTATATTGAAAGAGAAGTATAATTTATATATTTTATCCAACTTTCATAAGGATTCCTTTGAAGAAGTCTACAAAAGTTATGAGTTTTTTAAAAATTTTAAAGGTAAGGTAGTTTCCTGTTACTGTCATTTGTTAAAACCTGAAAAGGAAATATATGAGGAAATTTTAAATAAATTTTCTTTAAATCCTGAAGAAACGGTATTTATAGATGATATGAAAGTCAATATCGAAGCTGCTGAAAAATTAGGTATAAAAGGAATTCATCTGCCTGATTATACAAAATTGAAAGAGAAACTGGAAGGATTTTTAAAATGATTAAAATAAAAAATATGCTGTCAATGCTCTTTTTTATAGTGACTGTAATGTTGACGGGAGCCGAAAAGCAGCAGATAATAATACCTGAAGGCTTAAAGGCAGGAGACACCATAGGACTTATAGCTCCCGCAAATTATAAAGGCGGCTCGACTGATGATGAAATAGAATATCTCATAAACAGAGGGTTCAAAGTAGTATATGGAAGATCTTTCGACTCTACATGGTACGGCTTCGGAGGAACGGATGAAATAAGGGCGAAAGATATAAACGATATGTTTGCAAATAAGGAAATAAAAGCTATTTTTGCCATAAGAGGAGGGTACGGGACTATAAGAATAGTGGATAAGCTGGATTATGAAGTAATAAGGAAAAATCCGAAAATATTTTCAGGGTACAGCGATATCACTACTCTTTTAATTGCAATTAATGAAAAAACGGGTCTTGTAACTTATCATGGTCCTATGAGCTCAAATTTCAGAAATATTCCTGAAGTTACGGAAACTTCCTTTAATAAAACATTTATAGAAGCTTCTGAATTTAATCTTGCAGAACTTGACAATGAATATTTTGTAATAAGAAATGGAAAAGGTGAAGGGAAAATTACTGGAGGAAATTTATCTCTTATTACGGCTTCTCTGGGAACTGAATATGAAATTAATACTGACGGAAAAATACTGTTTATTGAAGAAGTCAATGAACCGACTTACAGAATAGATAGAATGCTGAAGCAACTGAAATTGGCAGGGAAACTCAAAAATTTAAAAGGAGTAATTTTAGGAGATTTTAAAAATCCGAGAAAAGCCGAACCGAATGATATGAGCCTGGATGACGTATTTGAAGATAATTTCGGTAAACTCAATATTCCTGTAATAAGCGGACTGGATTCGGGACATGTAAGACCGTTCATTACAGTTCCTATAGGAGCCGAGGCTAAAATAGATACTTATAAAGGTAAAATAATAATCGTTAAATCCGTAAAATAAGGATAAAATCAGGAAATTTTTGTTAAAGAACAGGAAAAGTATTGTTATATATTGTATGATATTTCATATAAAAAAACGGAGGTAATTCAAAATGAATAACAAACATGAAGAAAAACCCCAAAAAATT
>JAUNKI010000005.1:9868-17602 GCA_030532815.1 Leptotrichiaceae bacterium | reverse complement strand
AATTGCTACTCCTAAAATATTTATAAAATTAAGTTCATGGATATGTATAGCGTTGGGAATATTTTTTTCCTACATTATGACTAAATTTTATATGGAAAGGCTTGGCAGTAATTCGGAAAATTCTAAAGGAACATTTGTTATTCCATTTCTAATACTTTTAGCACTGTTACTTTTTGTAGGAATGGGGATATTTTTATTGAAAATACTTAAAAATATTTATTTTTATGAAGACGGTTTTACAGAAGGGAAAGAGGGAGAAAAAAATTATTATAAGGATTTACATTATTTCTTTATTCCCGGAATATTGCCGAATACGCTTCAGTCGATATTTTATCAGAAAAATAATGGCGAATATCGGAACATAGCTGCAAATCTGTATCCTGAAAATACTTTTAAACAGTTTCAGAAAGATGTAGTCGATATAACTTACCCTATTGCTATGGAAAATATAGAACACGGAGGAACAGAAGAATTTTCGTTTATATCTCCTAAAAATCAGTTTTTCGGAGTTGGAAGAAAAAAAGTCGGAAAAAATCTGAAGGAAATAATGAAAACATCGGATAAAATTAGGATAACCAAAGAATATATAGCTGTTGAAAATGAAATATACCCGTGGAATGAATATCAGATAAACGGTATTTTCGGAAATATAGTCGTTAATAATCGAGAAGGGAAAAAAATGGTAAGACTTCTCAAACTAAAAGTGGACAGACCGAATTTACTTGAAGCACTAATAGAAACTTTCAGGAAAAAAAGTTAGAATATTTTATATAAGAGACTGTTTCATAAGGTACAAAAATATATTCAATCATAATATTATATATTTTAATTTTTAAAAATATATGATATTTACGAGCAGAAAATTGTTTTTGACTTATGAGATAACCCCAAACTGATAATATTTCAGATAGAAACTACTTTATAATTTTTATTCGGATAAATTTAATAAATAATATTTTTTTCAGTAATTACAATATCTATTTTTACATCGTGTTTTTCTGAAGGAATATTATCAAATATTTGAAAATCGTAACAAATACCTATGATTAAAGGAATGTTGCGGTTTTTTTTCATTTTACTCAGAAATCTGTCATAGTAACCTTTTCCAAAGCCGATTCTGTTTTTTGATTTGTCAAAAGCAACGGCAGGAACAATAACAAGCTCTAAAATATTTTCGTTATAAAAAACAGGAGAGTTGGATTCATAATAACCGAATTTATGTAAAACCAGATCTTTTTCATTATATATATTTATTTTCATTTCTCCGTTGGGAAATGTTTTAGGTATGTAAAAATTTTTATAAGGATACAAATTGATTAATTTTGTAACTTTTACTTCATTTTTCATATCCATGAAAATCATAATATTTTGAACTTTTTTAATATAGATTTTAAGGTTTTCCATTATTACATTACTGCTTTTTTCAATAAATTCTTCTGTAAGAAGATTTCTTTTCTGAATAATATCACTTCGTATTTTATCTTTTGACATAAAAAAACTCCTTTACTTGTAAGTAATAATAAAATGATAACATAAAAATATTATTTTATCTATAAAAACAAAGGAAGAAACTATAATGAAACAGATTTAACACAGAATTTCAGAAATACTGACTTTAAAAATGTAACTTTTTGTAACGTGAAAGAGACAAAAGGTGTATCTTTTCAATTTTTTAAAATAAGGTATTATTTAATAAGACAGTGGAGGTAAAAATGATAATTAATATAAGAACTGTGGAAATTTATAATTATATTTTGAAAAATCCCGGAAAAACCGTAAAGGAAGTAGCACGTTATATGAATGTCAACAATAGGAAGATAAGATATGAAATAGAAAACTTAAATTTTTTACTATCTATGAATAAAATTAATTGTAAAATATTAAATTCAGAAGGAAAAATATCAATAGAAAAAAATTCGGAAACGGTAAAATTCGGTAAAATACTATCTTTACTGGAAAGACCGTCTCAGGAACAGAGAAGAGATTTAATAGTTTTCAAGTATTTACTTGACGAAAGAACTAATATAAGAAAATTGTCAGATGAATTTAAAGTCAGTCGGACAACAATAAAAAAAGATTTGAAATATATAGAAGAAAAACTTCGGAGGACTTTTTCGGAAATTAATGATGAAGTGGAAATACGGAAAATTCTTGTAGAGATCTCTCTAAAATATATAGGAAATATGATGCTGAAAATAAATAACAATATTGTGACGGAATTTATGGGGAAAAATATTTTTTCCGGAAATAAAAAATATGTAAAAATTTTTTTGGAAAAAATCTCAGAAGGGAAATTACCTAAAAGTGAATTTTACAGTTTTTTCTATTCGTACATACTTATAAGCATTTTTAGAATAATTTCCGGAAAAAGTATTAATATGAAAATGTTAAATAGAGATTTTATAAAGTCTACTAAAGAATACGGAATTATACTTAAAAATATAAGCTTAATAGAAAATAGCAGTAAAATAGTATTTAATGAAAATGAAAAACTACAACTTGCAGATTATCTGACAGGATTTTTTTCTTATTCATATAATACTGAAATGTTTGAAAAATGGATAGAAATAAATCTGATAATAAAAAGTATGATTTGTAAACTGGAAAAAGAAATAAAAGTAAAATTTTCGGAAGATGAAATATTATTGGAAAGTCTTTTAAATCATATAAAGCCCGCTATATACAGAGCTAAAAATAAAATATATCTCGAAGAATCCGAAATATATTTTAATGAATCTGAGCATCTGGACAAAAATTTATTGAAAGTAGTAGAGGAAGAAGTAAAGAAAATAGAAAAATTATTGGACATTAAATTCAAAATGGAAGAAATAATCTTATTTACCGTTCATTTTCAAGCATCTCTAGAGCGGATTTCCGAAAAGCATTATAAGGGGAACGGAAAAGTTTTGTTAATGTGCACAGGAGGATATGGAACAACAACGATTTTAATGTATAAGCTTAAAGAAAAATATGATTTGAAAGAACTGAAGTTGATTTCGTACTTAGGTCTTTCGGAAATAAATCTGAAAGAATATGATGCGATGATAACGACTATAAATTTGAAAAAAAGTATACAGGAAAAGCTGAAGATAGAAATTATAAAAGTTTCTCCATTTTTGATTGAAGAAGATATAAAAAAGCTGGACAGTTACTTTGATAAAAAAAAGATAAAGGAAATAGAAGTGTCTGAAATATTAAAAAGCATTAGAGGATTTGTAGAAATAAAAAACGAAAAAGCTTTGACAGAATCTCTTGAAAATTTGTTATTTAATAAAAACCAACTTGTAAAAATGGATAACAGTAAAAATGATAATGAAGCAAAAAGAAAGGAAAGTCTGTATGATTACCTGAATTTGAATAATATAAAATATATAGAAAACAAAATGAAAAGTTGGGAAGAAATAATAGACAAAGGAGTTGAAATTTTAAAAAATAACGGAAAAGTTAGTATGAATTATTCGGAAGATATAAAATTATTAATAAAGAATTTCGGTTCCTATATGGTTGTTACTGAAAATGTTGCAATACCTCATGCAGAAACAAATAAAAACGTATATGGCAAGGGAATGGCACTTATAGTATTGAGATATCCGATAATTTTTCCTGAAAATAAAAAAGTTAAAATTTTGTTTTTTCTTTCATCAATGGAAAAGAAAGATAATATAAAAATAATAGAAGATATAATAAATTTGATAGATAAATATGATTTCAGGCAAAAAACAGAAAAAATAAGGGATAAAAAATCATTAATCAGATTAATAGACAATATAAGAAATGAGGTGAAAAAAGATAATGGAAGAAATAAATAAAAAATTGATAAATCTTGATTTGGAGGCTGAAAATTGGGAGGAAGCAATTGAAAAAGGAGGTGAAATATTAATAAATGAAGGCTATATAGATAAAAAATATATAGAGAGTCTCTTGAAAATATCCAAAAGAGAAGGTCCGTATTATATTATTACAAAGGGAATAGCTCTTCCACATGTGCGTCCTGATGAAGGAGTTAGAAAAAATGGATTCAGTTTTGTAAGATTGAGGAAACCTTTAAATTTCGGTAATAAAGAAAATGATCCTGTAAAATATATGATATTTTTAATGGCATTAGACTCTGAAAAACATATCAGTCTTATAAGATTTATTACAAAAGTAGTGGAAGACGGTAAAATTTTTGAACTGGCTGAAAAGTGTAAAGGTAATACCGGAAAAAATATAAATATTATACACAGATATTTAATTAATTTTGAGAATATAGGAGATGATTCTGATGAAAAGAGGACTGGTTGTTTGTAGGACAGGAATGGGAAGCAGCATGATGCTTAGGATAAAACTCGAGCAGGTTATAGGGGAAAATAATTTTCCGTTGGAACTGGAACACGATGTGTTAAGTGCAGTGAGTAATTATAATGTGGACTGTATTATAACAATGGCGGACTTGGTGAAACAGTTGGAAGATGAAGGGAAATATATAATAGGAATAAATGATCTTATGAATAAAAATGAGATGAAAGAAAAAATAGAAAAATTTTTAAATGAAAATAATAATTTGTAAAAAATATAAAATAAGGAGTGGATATTATGGAACTAATGAAAATCATAGTATTTGACTTGTTAGGATCGGCACCTATACTAGTGGGACTAATGGCACTGTTAGGATTGACTTTACAGAAAAAATCTCCTGAAAAGATTATAACGGGAACATTAAAAGCGATAGTAGGATTTCTAATATTTGCAGGAGGAGCAGGAATTGCAGTGACGGCACTGGATAATTTTCAGAAACTGTTCAGTAAGGGTTTCGGGTTGAAAGGGGTTCTGCCTTTGGCTGAAGCTGTAACGGCACTGGCACAGACAAAATTTGCAACAGTCGTTTCTTTAATAATGGTTTTAGGATTTTTATGTAATCTATTAGTAGCCAGATTTACAAAATTCAAGTATATTTTTCTTACAGGACAACATAACTTATATCTGGCAGCACTGCTGACAGTTGTGTTAAAAGCATTGAATCTGAATGATACTGTTACTGTTATATTGGGGGGAGTTATACTCGGTATAGCTGCAGCATTATATCCTGCACTGGCACAGCCTTATATGCGTAAAGTGACGGGAAATGACGATATAGCAATGGGACATTATGTAACGATTGCTTATGCATTGTCAGGATGGTTAGGTGAAAAAATCGGAAATGCTGAAGAAAGTACTGAAAAACTGAAATTACCGGAATGGCTTTCCATATTTAAAGATTATATCGTTTCAGTCAGCATTTCAATAATTGTATTTTTCTATATAGCTTCATTTGCAGCAGGAAAAGAAGCTGTTGAATCATTGTCAGGAGGAGTAAGTTGGTTTGTTTATCCTCTGTTCCAATCCTTAACTTTTACCGCTTCTCTTTACATTATCATTACAGGAGTAAGAATGCTTTTAGGGGAAATAGTTCCGGCATTTGTAGGAATTTCAGAAAAACTTATACCTAATGCTAAGCCTGCGTTGGATTGTCCTGTAGTTTTTCCTTATGCACCGACTGCGACAGTAGTGGGATTTCTTTCAGCTTATGTAGGCGGACTGTTATGTATGGTTTTATTGGCAATGGCAGGAATGACGGTAATTATTCCTGTGGCAATTCCATATTTTTTTATAGGAGCGACAGCGGGGGTATTCGGAAATGCTACCGGCGGTTGGAAAGGTGCAGTTGCAGGAGGGTTTGTAACAGGGATTTTAATAGCTGTCGGACCTGCAATGCTGTATCCTATTATGGAAATTATAGGACTGAAAGGAACGACTTTTCCTGAAACGGATTTTGTAGTATTAGGACTCGTGATTTATTATTTAGGAAAAATGTTGGGAAGATAATAAAGGAGATGAAAAAGAATTATGAAATATGATTTGGAATTTTTAAAAAAGAAATCCGAAAAGTATAGAAAAATCATAATAGAAATGGTTTACAAAGCTAAAGCGGGACATCCGGGAGGTTCTTTATCCTGTATAGATATATTGAATTATTTATATAATTATAAAATAGATTTCAGCAAGGAAAACAGGAGTAGGCTGATTTTATCCAAAGGCCATGTAACACCTGCATTATATTCGGTTTTTCTTGATTTAGGGTTTATATTTCACGAAGAAACAGGTACTTTCAGAACTTTAAATTCGAGACTTCAGGGACATCCTGATAGAAATAAGATTCCTGAAATTGATGCTAATACAGGTCTTTTAGGTCAGGGATTATCAATAGGAGTAGGCATCGCTTTGGGGAAAAAATTGAAGAAAGATAACAGTAGAGTTTATGTTGTCATAGGAGATGGAGAAATGCAGGAGGGACAAATTTGGGAGGCTCTAATGAGCGGTTCACATTATAAATTGGATAATCTGACTGTTTTTCTGGATTATAATAAGCTATCTTCAAAAAGCAATGTAAATGAAATAATGAATTTGGAGCCTGTAAAATCAAAAGTTGAAGCTTTCGGATGGGAAGTTCTTGAAATAGATGGGCATAATTTTGAAGAAATAGGAAAGGCATTGGAATATTCTGAAAAATCAAAGAAAACTCCTGTTTTCATCATTGCCCGTACTGTAAAAGGAAAAGGTGTCAGTTTTATGGAAAATAATCCGAAATGGCATAGCAGTGCTATATCCGATGAAGAATACAGTATTGCGATACAGGATATTGAAAGGGGGGTATAAATAATGAAAAAGTATGAATATATTTCACCGAGGGATTATATAGGAGACATACTCATAAAAGAGGCTGAAAAAAATAATAAAATAGTTGTAATAGACAGTGATTTGGCTTCATCGGTAACTACACACAAATTTCAGAAAAAATTTCCGGAAAGATTTTTTGAAATGGGTATAGCGGAACAGAATTCATTAGGAGTAACTGCCGGACTTGCCACAGAAGGTTTTGTACCTTTTTATGTAAACTTTGCAATTTTCGGAACAGGAACTGTATGGACACAGTTACGTCAGTCCTGTTATGCAAATCTGAATATAAAAATAATAGGAACACATCCGGGAATGGATAACGGACCTGACGGAGCTTCTCATCACGCTCTTGAAGATATTGCATTGACAAGGGTTTTACCTAATCTGAAAGTGTTTAATCCTATTGATTTGGAAGATTTAAAAGGTGCAATAAAAAGGGCTGTGGAAATAAAAGGGCCTATATATATAAGAGTTGCCAGAGATGTTGTTCCTGTAATACATGAAAAGGAAATAGACTTTAATGAGGGAAATTCAGAAATGTTATTTAATGAGGGAAATGATTATTTACTTATTTTTGAAGGAACTGCGGCAAAACAGGCAATAGAAGGGTTTGAACTTTTAAAAGAAAAAGGATATAAAAATAAACTTTTAAATATAAGGAGTATAAAACCGGTGGATAAGAAAGCGGTACTGAAGGAAGCGGAAGGAATGAAAGGTATTGTAACAATTGAAAATCATACGATTAATGGAGGATTAGGGGGATTGATTTCGGAAATAGTCGGAGAAAGTGTAGTGAAGATTCCATTAAGAAGAGTAGGGGTACAGGATAAATTTACCGAGTCGGGAAAGACGGAAGTCGTAAAAGAAAAGTACGGTTTATCAGGAAAAAGTATAGTTGAAATAATAGAGACATTTTAAAGGAAAGAATTGTTTTAAAGAAAAAAGATGTTTTACAAGATAGAAAAAGTATCAAAGAATGAACTTTATATATTTTTATTTTATACTTGCATTTGTTATTATAATTCATTTCATAAAAAA
>JAUNKI010000005.1:0-9768 GCA_030532815.1 Leptotrichiaceae bacterium | reverse complement strand
TGCAGTAATTCCATTTTAAAGTTAGAATATTCGCAGAATCTGAAATATGAGAAATTAATAATTTGTAGCTGTTTCATAAGCCAGAAACGGTTATTCGGCTGTAAATATTATATTTTTAAAAGTCATAAATTATTATTTTTTATATGATTTTATAAAAATATCGAAATATAAATTTTATGATTTAATATATTTTTTATTTTAATAAAACAGTCTTTTTTTCGTTTTTACTTAAAGTTGCTTTAATAATAGTACAGGAATAATAAATAAAAATATTTTTATTTTTGAATAATATTTTTCTATTTTAAATATTATTTAACTTCAAATCTGTCCCATATACTGTTTAAAGTTTTATTTACGACATTATAAGTTTCAAGTTTTTCTTTATAAATATCTTTGTATTTTTCTCTCGGATAGACAGTTTTAGTTATTTTTACCATTTTATTCACAGCTTCTTTAAAATCTTTGAATATTCCTACGGAAATTCCTGCAGCCATTGCTGCTCCAAGTGCTCCGAATTCCTTGCCTCTCAGTATATCTACAGGAATTTGGAGTACGTCAGAAAACATCTGTGACCAGACATCTGAATTTGCAGCTCCTCCTGATAATCTTATTTTTTCAGGAACTTTACGATTTTTAAGTAAATTTTTAAGATGGGCGGCGTGGCAGAATACGACTCCTTCATAAATTGCCCTTACCATATGTTTTTTACGGTGAAATTCCGTCATACCTATAAAAGTTCCTTTAGCCATTTCATTTTCATTTGAACCATTTAAAAAAGGAAGATAAATCAAGTTACTTTCGTCAGGTTCTATGGAATTTACCCATTCATTAAGCAAATCGTATATTTTTTTTCCTTCGGATTTTAACTTTTCTTTTTCGGAACTTAGGAAATTTGTAATGAACCATTCGAGATTTCCTGCAGATGTCGGACTGCTTTCTTCATACAGATAATATCCGGGAATACAGAATAATGAGTTTAACCTGACAGTTCCATCGGATATCGGCTTTTTTCCGATATATTCATTGATACTCCATGTTCCCGCAATCATTGCCAATTCTTCGGAGTTGTATATTCCTGAGGCAATTCCGCTTGCATCTATGTCAAACATACCTGCCGTTACGGGAATTCCTTTCGGCAGAAGAGTTTCCCTGCTCGCCTTTTTTGTAACATATCCGCATATGTCCGTAGACTGTTTCAGCGGGGGAAGCAGCGGCATTATTTCTTCCAAACCGAATAAAGACAGAAGTTCCCCATCATATTGTCCCGTATTTAGATTTAATAAATTGGAACCTGAAAAATCGGTAATTTCCGAATATATTTCTCCTGTTATTTTAAATCTTATATAATCTTTAACTGAAACGATATATTTAACTTTTTTCAAGATTTCCGGTTTATTGTCTCTGAACCAGTTTAAAATACTGACAGGCTGTCCTGAAAGTATTTCCTGATACGTTTTTTTGTATACTTCATTTTTTGTTCCGTCTTCGTACCATTTCTTGACGTATTTCCATGCTCTCATATCAGAAGACAGGATTCCGTTGTAAACGGGAACTCCGTTTTCATCAAGCATATAAAGACCTTTTCCCTGTCCTGAAAAAGATATTCCTGCTATTTCTTCAGGGTTAATTTTACTTTTTGTTATGGCTTCTTTTATTACTGCAGCATTTGCTTCCCACAACTTTTCCAGATCTTTTTCCATATAACCCGATTTGGGGGTTATTATTTCTGTTATTATACCAGCTACAGCCAACTGATTTCCGTTTTCATCAAAAACGGCTGCTTTTGAAACTGTCCCTCCGTTATCTACTCCTAATAAATATGCCATATTGTTATAGACTGTCCGAAGTATTTATTTTTCAAATTTTTTATTTCAATGTTCCTATATTACAATAATTATAAAATCTATATGGTTAGCGGAAAATGAAAATATTATTTGAAATGAGCTTTATAGCTCTATTATAAGGCAGCCTTTCTCCCTTCCCTTAAAAATTATTGGTTATTTAAAGTTGAGGCTTTTAATGAATGTTTTTTCAAAAAATTTTCCACCTCTTTTAATGACGGCAGACTTGATACGGCACCTATTCCCGTAACGGTAACGGCACCGCATGCACTGGCGAAATTCATGGCTTCCTTTATGCTTTTTCCTTCTGATAAAGTTTTTATAAAACCTGCCATATAACTGTCACCTGCTGCCGTAGTATCTGAAACGGGGACTTCATATATTTCCTGATAAATTTCAGTTTTACCGTTGAGAAAGAAGCTGCCGTTTTTTCCCATTTTTACAAGGATATTTTCAATACCCGTATTTAAGAGATCTTTTGCTCCCGACTTAATATCTTCAAAAGTTTCAAGTTTTCTGTTTACAAGAGCTTCCAATTCTGATTTATTGGGACTTACAATATATGCCCCTTTAAGATCTTCGGCTTTTATATTTCTTACAGGTCCCGCATCAATAACTAACTTAATATTTTTTTCCTTACATATTTTTATGATTTCAGCGACTGCTTCAAGGGAGTTTTCCAACTGAATAAGTATATATTCACAGTCTTTCATTTTCTTTTGAAATATATTCCTTATATCTTCTTTCCTTATGTCCATATTTGCTCCGGGAGCTACAATAATACGATTATTTCCGTTTTTTTCAAGGAGTACATAGGCAGCTCCTGTTTTATGGGTAGAGGATATTTTTATGTCTGAAGTATCTATTCCGTATTTATGCAGATTCTCCTTAATAAGTTCGGCATTACTGTCATTACCCAGACAGCTGAAAAAGCAGATGTCGCAATCCAGCTTTTTTAAGGCAATAGCCGAGTTTCCTCCTTTTCCTCCGAAATCATTTCCGACGGATTTTGCCAGTAGATTTTCTCCTTCTTCAGGTATTCTGTCAACCTGAATAACCGTATCCAGATTTAAACTGCCTATTACTCCTATTTTACTCATATTATCTCCTTAAAAAACATTATTTTTCATAATCATCAGGTGGTCCCATTATAACAGTTTTATTATCGGATTTTACTTCTATTTTTCCGAAGCCTTCAATTTCCATTCCGTTAGTCAGTTTTTTTCCTTCAAGCATGGCTTTTGTAACGGCAACTGTCAAATAACCCAGTTTTCTCGTATCCCATAAATATCCTCCGTCTAATGCACCGTCTTTCAAGTATTCCTGAGAATCTTCCTTAACGGCAGTACCGACTACCGAAATTTTATCCTGCAATCCTTTTTCACGTATTGCCTGTGCAATTCCGAGAGGAGCAACTGTGGAGTATCCTATGATACCTTTTATATTCGGATAGGCTTTTATCACATCTAAAGCTTTATTATATGCTTCCTGCTGTTTTTCGTCAGAAGGGATTTTGTCAGTTACTAATTTCAGATTAGGATATTTTTCTTTGGCATACTGTAAACCGTAATCAATCCATGAATTTAAGTTTGCAGCTGACAGACCTCCTGTTATTATAGCATATTCAGCCGAATCAGTTCCCATTTTTTCTACTAACTTATTGAATAAATGTTCTCCTAAAACCTTATCGTCAATTTGATGTATGGAAGCATCAACTACGTTAATATCTGTAGGAGTATCCCAGTCGAGAACAAGTATTCCTGCTGCTTTTGCCTGTTGAAGTACAGGTATTACGGCTGCCGGGTCGTTAGGAGCTACTGCGATTGCATCTACTCCCTGATTAATCAGATCTTCAATCATTTTAACCTGTTCAGCGGCATCCGCCTTATTCGGTCCAATATAAATAACTTCTACGCCTAATTCTTCACCTGCTTTTTTTGCTCCTTCTCCTGTCTGTTCAAAATAAGGGATAGATGTTAATTTAGGCATAATGGCAATTTTAAATTTTTTGCCTTTTCCTTTGTCACCTGTTTCCGATTTCTGCGGAGAATTGTTTTCTTCCTGTTTCTTTTCACCGCAACTTATCAAGAGTACAAAAGTTAAAAGTAGAAAAACCTTAAAAAAATTCCTGAATTTCATAATAAAATTCCTCCTTATATAATATGAATTACGGTAATGTTATTTATAGTCTCATTACCGAAGACTTTAGATACTTTGAACCCGTCGGGATAAATTTATGCAGTTTTATTTTTTCTTTTAGTAATAAGGGATTTATCCCTGAAAATTTTTGATATGTATTTTATTGCCAAAACGGTAATTAAAATAGCACCCATTATGATATCCACTATATTTCTGTCTACATTTATAAGGTTCAGCCCTTTGGATATAACCTGAATAACTGCTACTGCAATTACAGTACCTAAAATATTTCCGTGCCCTCCTGAAATGCTGACACCTCCCAAAACAACAGCGGTAATGCTCTGCATCAGATAAGAAGAACCGAAGTCGACTTTTGCCGAGTTATATCTCGACATCATGACAATTCCCGATATGGCTGAAAGCAAAGCCGAATAAATATAAGTGACGAGTATTACTTTTTTAGTATTAATACCTGAAAATCTCGTTGCCGTTTCATTACAGCCCACCATAAATATCTTCATTCCTAAAGTACTTTTATGTAAAATAAGATAACTTATAAATACGACAGTCATATAAACAATAAACGGTACGGGAATACCCAGAAAATTTTTGATTGTTATATATGAAAATATAAGAGGAAATCCCGATACGGAACCGCCTTTTGTTAAATTCAGGCTTATTCCTTCAAAAAGAGTAGTAGTTCCTAAAGTTACGAGCATTGCTGCCACTCCCACATATGCAGTAAAATAACCGTTTATAATTCCTGCAATTATTGATACGCATAAAGAAAGGAGTACTGCTAAAATTATGGCAAGTACCGGATTCTGTTTGCTGAGAGCTCCAGTAAGAAAATAAGAGGAAATAATGCCGCTCATTGTAGCAGTAGTGACAATGGATAAATTAATTCCTCCCGTAATAACGGGAAACATCATTGCCAATGCGAGTATTCCGAATTCAGGCATCTGTCTGAGAGTACTCATCAGATTATTAAAAGTGAAAAATCTGTCAGGAGATAGAAAACCTACACATAATGTGGAAATAATCAAAATAACCGTCAATGTCAGTTCATTGGAACTTTTTATTTTATGTTTTAAATTCATTGTTTTTCCTCCTGTTCGTCCAGATCTACACGGATTAGTTTACTTTGTTCGATTTTTTTGCTTATTACATCTATAGATACGGCTGCGATGATAATTATTCCCATAACTATTTTTTGCCAGAATGTAGGGATTTTTGCAAGAACAAGACCGTTATTGAGTATAGCCATGAGGCACATTCCCAAAAATGTTCCCAAGACGGTTCCTGTTCCTCCTAAAGTGCTGGCACCGCCTATAACTGCAATGGCAATAACGTTTAATTCCGTTCCTGTAAAAGTATTGGGATTTACTCCCTGAACAATGGACGTATTTATAACTCCTGCTATCCCCGCCAGAATTCCTATTAAAGTGTAAACGAGAACTTTTATTTTATCAGGATTGTATCCCACACGGACTGCGGACAGTTCATTTCCTCCCACAGCATAAATTCCTCTGCCTGCCAACGTATATTTTAATATAAAGACCATTATCCCCATAGTGAAAATGAGAAAGAAAATCTGAACAGGAACTCCGATAATGGTCATTCTTCCGAAATCCTGAAACCACTGAGGCATATTGTTAATCATATTTCCTTTAGTATATACGAGAATACTTCCCTGTAATATACTCTGGATCCCCAATGTGGCTACTATGGGGGAAATGTTGAAACGGGTAATAATAAAACCGTTTAAAAATCCCGTCAGAGCTCCTGCAATACAGCAGACTATAAATATTAGAAATAATCCCGAATTTGACTGGGTAAGTAGTTTTCCTGCAATTAAAGTGGTTAATGTAATATTTGCCGATACCGACAGATCTATTCCTCCTGTTATGAGTACGGGGAGCATTCCCATTGCAAGTATTCCTGCTACAACATTTCCTTTAAGTATGTCCATAAAATTCGTGAAAGTGAAAAATACGGGATTTATAGCAGTGAGGAAAAAAGAAATTATTATAATGATTAAAAATACTGAAAATTCCTTTTTCTTAATTAATTTTGACAACATCTGATCAGTCTCCTTTTTCTTTACTTGTTTATAACGGCTTTTTCCATTATCATTTCCTGAGTAAGATTACTGTTTTTGAATTCTCCTGAAATAGTTCCTTTTCTCATAACGAGAATACGGTCACTTATGGACATTATTTCAGGCAGTTCGGAAGAAATAACGATAATGCTTGTTCCTTTTTCGGCAAGTTCTCTTAAAATTCTGTGTATATCGGCTTTAGCACCGATATCAACACCGTTTGTAGGTTCATCGACAATAAGAATTTTAGGATTTGTAGCTACCCATTTTGCAATTACGACTTTCTGCTGATTTCCTCCTGACAGTTGGGAAGCTTTCAAGCTTTCATTTTTAGGTCTTACATCAAGTCTGTTTATGAGGTCTTTTACGAGAGAACTCTGTTTTTCAATATTTATAAGACCGAATTTATTCGTAAAATTTTTTAAGAGAGGTAAAGTTATATTGTCCGAAATCATTTTTTCGAGTATAAGACCTTCTGTCTGTCTGCTTTCTGGTATATATCCTATTCCTTTTGTAACAGCTTTCCAAGGGGAAATCGGCAGAAGGTTTTCTCCTTCAACAATTATTTCTCCCGAATCGGGTTTTATAATTCCGAATATTGTCTGGAAAAGTTCACTTCTCCCTGCTCCGACAAGTCCCGTAATACCGAGAACTTCTCCTTTATGAAGTTTCAGATTAATATTTTTATAGTTTCCTTTTTTACTTAAATTTTTAATTTCCATTACGGGATTTTCTTTAATATTTAAATTTGCGTAGTTGAGAATACTGACATCACGTCCGACCATTTTGGAAATTAATGATTTTCTGTCTATATTGTCGGATTTGACGGTATCCACATACTGTCCGTCTCTAAGTATTGTAAATCTGTCACTTACTTTGAAAAGTTCGTCCATTTTATGGCTGACGAACATTACGGCTATATTCTTTTCTTTGAGCATATCAATAATTTTATATAGATTTTCAACTTCCTTTTTTGATAGTGCGGAAGTCGGTTCGTCCATAATTATCATTTTTGCATTTTGTGCAATTGCTCCTGCTATTGCTACGATCTGTTTTTTAGCTATTGACAGATTATCCAGAATTTCATTTGTATTTATATCAGCCCCTACAATTTTAAGGGCATCTTCGGCTTTTTCCCTGATTTCCTTCCAATTAAGCAGAAGCTTGTTTTTTTCTATAATCTGATTTATTACAATATTTTCGGCAACAGTTAAATTTCCGAATAAACTGAAATCCTGATATATAACTGAAATCCCTTTTTTTATGGCATCTATGGGATTTGCGATTTTTACGGGAGTTCTTTCGATTTTTATGGAACCTCCTTCATCAGGCTGATGAGCACCTGACATGACTTTTATAAGGGTGGATTTTCCTGCACCGTTTTCTCCCACAAGGGAATGGACTTCTCCAGGATATATGTTAAATTTGACATTGTGTAAAGCTTTAATACCCGGAAAGGTTTTGCTTATATTTTCCAGTTCCAGAAAAGGTTTTTTCATTTATACCTCCATTTTTTCCATATTATAATTAAATAATTTATGAAAATTTATTTCAGATTATATTTTTCGTTTTCGTATAAAAATTTTTCAGGAAGATGTACATTGAAATCTTCGGCAAGTTTTCTGAAATTATCAGTCGAGATAGTCTGTAATCTTTTCGGAGAAACTGAAAGTATCTTTATAAGTATTTCTGCGGCTTTTTCCAAAGTCAGAGCCAAACCGAAAGATATATCGAAGTTTTCTCCTGAACAGAACAGTCCGTGATGAGCCCATATGACAATATCATACATTTCCATTAATTTTGATGTTTCTACAGCTATTTCCTTTCCGCCGGGAACCATCCATTTTGTAACTCCTATTCCCTTATTAAAAATAATGGGACATTCAGTCATAGTTTCCCACAGCTCCCTTGTAAATATTTCATCTTTTAAGGGAAGCAGAAAAGTAAGAGCTATTATATTGGGAGTATGGCAGTGATATATAATTCTGTGCTTTCCGCTTGTCTGTTTCTTTTTGACTTCATGGTTCATAAGGTGGGTAGGAAGTTCACTTGTAGGTCGGGAATTATCCGACAGTCCCCATACAATCCGATATTTTTCTCCTTTTTCGTCTATTTCAATAATACCCGTATTTTTTTCAGGATTTCCTGAAACATTTTTAAAATATTTTCCTGTTCCCGTTACTAAAAAAAATTCTCTGCCTAAATCAGGTACGCTAATTCCTATGTCAATCCAATTATCGGTTAAGATAAAGAAATCTTTTATATGTTCGGTTTCCTCATTTTTTAAGCGGTAACTCAGGTTTCCGCCGTTCATTTCGTGCCATCCCTGTCTAAAACCGCTTTCACAGAGACTACAGAAATCTTTTATAAAATCTCTTTCCAAAATATCTGTCATAAATATTTCTCCATTTCCATTACAGCGGGATAAAGTAAATAACGTTGGTCCGAACCATATTTCTATCTATTTCGGATTTCGGAAATATCCGACTGTAAATTGTTAAATTCTTTCATATAAAACATTTTTTTCGTACATTTTAATTTCTTCGTGACATTTTTCATCAGAATAAACATTGTTCATTTTACAGAAATAGTTCCATATATCTCCTAAAGGATAAATTTTAAGAGTTTCCTGAAACATCAAAAGTTCGGTAAAATTATTTTTTTTCTGTAAATCAGCCATTTTTTCATTAGGAGTGAGAAGAGCGGATAACAGAGCCTTCTGCACATTCCGCATACCTGTTGTCCAAGCCGAAATACGGTTAATACTTGCATCGAAAAAATCCAGTCCGATGAATACTTTATCAAGGGCATTGTTACGGATAATTTCCTTAGCAATTTCTTTAGTTTCATCATCAAATAACACTACGTGATCAGAATCCCAGCGAACGCCCCTTGTAAGGTGAAGTGCGATTTTATCATGAAACAGAAGCATTGAAGAAATTTTGTCTGAAACGGTTTCAGTAGGATGATAATGCCCGTTATCCATTAACGGCAGTATACCGTTTTTCAAAGTGTAATTTGTTACAAATTCCGCCGATCCTACGGTATAGGATTCCAGACCTATTCCGAATACTTTTGATTCCAGACATAAAAAGACTTTTCTCTTGTCGTACTCTGTTTTCAGTATTTCATCAAGGGAATTTTTAAATCTCATTCTCGGGGATAATCTGTCGGCGGGAATATCCTTATAGCCGTCAGGTATCCATATGTTCATTAAACAGGGTTGTTTAAGTTCCTCTGCAAAATATTCCGCAATTTTTATACAGGATTTGCAATGATTTATCCAAAAGTTGCGTATTTTTTTATCGGGACTTGATAAAGTCAGATTGTTATCCACTTTATCGTGAGAAAACAGAGTAGGGTTAAAATCCAGTCCGATTTCATTTTCTTTGGCAAACTGAACCCATTTTTTAAAGTGTTCGGGTTTGAGCATATCTCTGTCACAAAATTCACCTTCATTAAAAATCGCATAATTTGAATGCAGGTTTAACTTATGCTCTCCCGGAACAAGAGAAAAAACCTTACGTATATCACTCATTAATTCTTCAGGATTACGTGCTTTTCCGGGATAATTTCCCGTAACTTGAATTCCCCCTGTGAGAGGGCCTTTTCGGTCAAAACCTGTTATGTCGTCTCCCTGCCAGCAGTGGAGTGAAATTTTTATATTTTTTAGTACTTCAAGAGCTT
>JAUNKI010000004.1 GCA_030532815.1 Leptotrichiaceae bacterium | reverse complement strand
AAGAAAAATCACTGTCTGAGCGAAGCGAGTTTGTGATTTTTCAGTGAATGGAGTGTTTTTGAGTTTAGAAATAATTTGAGTTGGCGGTTTTTTGTTAAACTTTTTTTCCAAAAAGTTTGGATTACGTCCTCACGAAAAAGATACTTTAAGTTGACATTTTAAGACTTTTAATGTAAAATAGTTTTAAAATAAAAAATTCTGTCCGTAAGGTATGTGACAGGTTAATCGGAAAATACCGTTAGAGAAATAGAGGACCTTGCTTACGGCAAGGTCTTTTAAATTAAAACATCCTGTTATTTGAACTGTCTGAATATATACATGTATTATGTATATAAGAAGATTGGAACCGTTCTGAAAAGAATTTTAATAGAAACAAAAAAAATTATATAATCGATGCATTAAAAAAGGAAAAATATGAGAGTGGGAATTGTAGCTGAATATAATCCGTTTCATAATGGACATTTATATCAGATAAATAAAATAAAAGAAAATTTCGGAGAAGATGTTTTTTTAGTTGCAGTTATAAGTGGAGACTTTGTTCAGAGGGGAGAGATATCTTTTTTGAATAAATGGGAAAAAACGAAAATTTCCCTTGAAAACGGAATTGACCTTGTAGTTGAACTTCCCCTTTATTATTCTATCCAGAATGCGGAAATTTTTTCAAAAATGTCAACAAAAATACTTGATTATCTGGAAATGGATATACAAGTTTTCGGAGCTGAAGAAAAAAGTGTGAAAAGATTGGAAAGAATAGTAAACATTCAATCTGAAGAGAATTATAAAAAAAAATTAATGGATTATATGAAAAAAGGGAACAGTTACAGCACATCTCAGAAGTTACTTTTAAAAGAATACGGTTATGATGATATAGTCAGACCCAATAATATATTGGGGCTTGAATATATACGGACAATGAAAAAAGATAAGCTGAAAATAAAACCATATATTATAAAACGTGAGATTTCAGAATATAATGAACTGGAAATAGAAGACAACAGAGAAAATATAGTGAGTGCTTCATTTATAAGGAATAAAATTGAAAATAATCAGAATAGGAAGAGTTTAAAGGAAATAAGAAGATTTATTCCTGATGATACATATAAAATTTTAAAAAAGAAAATGGATAAAAAAAAGAAAAAAAATGATAACAATTTAAAAAATGAAGTTTTTAAAATAGTGAAATATAAATTTTTAACATATTCAAAGAAAGAAATAATAAAAATATATGATACGTCAGAGGAAATTTATGTTAGAATGTATAATGGTTTAAAAGAAGCCTCCAATTATGAAGAATTTATAAAAAATGTAAAATCAAGAAATTTTTCCATAAAAAGAATAGAGAGAGTAACAATGAATATTCTTTTAAATATAACAAAAAAAGCTTTGAATTATAAAATAGACTATGTCAGAGTTTTGGGCTTCAATGATAAAGGACGTGGATATCTGAAGGGAATAAACAGAAATTCCGAAAAGAAAATTTTCGTGAATTGGAAAGACATAGAAAAAAATGAAAAAATAAAAATTGAAAAAAACGGATTTTTAATAAAGGAATTGCTGTCAGAGGAAAAAGAAAAACTTAATCCTCTAATTAAAACAAGTCATGAGGAAAAATAAAAGGAGGAAATGTGGGAATATTAATAATTGTAAACATATTATTTATGATATTTTTCTTTGTTGTGGCTTATATGTCAATAAGATATTTTTTAAATCAGATAGAAAAATATCCGAGAATAACATTGGATGAAGTGTACAATAACAAAAAATTAAGACAGAAATACAGCATTGAAGAAAAAGTAAATCCTATGGACTATGGGTTCAGTTATAGGGAAATTGCCTATAAGTCAGGAAAAATACAGTTGTATGGTTGGTTTATAGATAATAAGGAAGCTGATAAAACAGTTATTATTTCTCATGGAAGAGGAGTAAACAGACTGGCAGTTTTACAGTATTTGCAGATATTCAGAGATACAGGACTTTATGATGAGTACAGTTTTTTTATACCTGATTTGAGAAATTCGGGAAAGTCCGATGAAGCAAAGACTAAAATGGGATACTGTTTCGGGCAGGACATTTATCATACAATGGAAATGCTGAATGAAAAATTCGGGAAAAACAATTTCACTCTTTACGGATTTTCTCAAGGAGGAATGGGCTCTGCAACGGCGGCAAAAATATTCAGTAATGAGCTTAGGAAAAAAGGAATAAAAGTAGATAAACTTATACTTGACAGTTCAATTTCAAATGTCAGAAAAAGAGTAAAGCAGGATGCGGCAAAAAGAAGAGTTCCTAAATTTATAGTCAGTGTAGTAACGAGAATATTCAATTTAAGAGTGGGAAATAAACTCGATAAACTGAGACTTTCGTATTTGCTTAGAAGAGTACCGACGTTAATTATACAGACAAAAAATGATAAAGCTACAACTTACGGAATGCTTATGGAAGAATACAATGATATCGCTCAATACAAAAATGTCTATTTAAAAGTATTTGAAAAAGGCTCACATACAAGAATATATGCGGAACCTGAATATAAAGATGAATATACTGAAGCGGTGAGTAATTTTTTGAAAGGAATTCAACCTGAAAACAATAAAGAAAATGAAAATACACAGTTGAATTTATTTGAAAATAAAAATAATGAAATAACTGAAAAAAACGGTGAAAAAGAAACAACTTATTATGAAAAATTTTCTGATTTTGATTATGATGAAGAAAATTAAGGAAATTGAAAAGAAAGATACGGTGAAGAAAAGTATATGTCAAGTTTGACAAAAAAAACATATTTAATATACGGAACGGGAGTTTCCTATTTTATATTGGATCAGTTGTATAATCAATGGCTCCCTTATTATTATCTGCCGCCGGAAACTGAAAAAAATTTAGTTCCGCTGCTTAAGCCGACATATCTTGTGTTGGCATACATAGCGGCAAGACTTATAGATGCCGTTTCCGATCCTCTTGTCGGATACTGGTCGGATAATTCAAAATCAAGATTCGGGAAAAGATCTTTTTTTATGATGCTTGGCGGCTTGCCTTTGGGAATTTTAATGATTATGTATTTTTTTCCGCCGAAACAGTCACAGATGCTGACACTGATATATTTGTCAGTAGTAGGAGGTCTGTTTTTCATAGCATATACATTGGTGGGAGGTCCGTATAATGCATTAATTCCCGATTTAGCAAATACAAAGGAGGAAAGACTGAACCTGTCAACGGTACAGTCTGTTTTCAGACTTTTATTTACAGGGATAGCTTTAATCCTTCCGGGATATCTCATAAGTATTCTGGGAGAAGGCAATACCGAAGTGGGAATAAGGAAAACAGTAATACTGCTGACCGTATTTGCAATAGCAGGCATATATATGTGTGTATTTTTTCTGAAAGAAAAAGAACTTGTAAGTAACAACAAAACATATGAAACTGTAAGTTTCAGATCATCTCTCAAATATCTTATGAGAAAGGAAATAATCTTATATTTTGCAGGTTTTTTCTTTTTTTTCAGCGGATTTAACATACTCAGAGGTGTATTAACTTATTATCTGACAATAATAATGGAACTGCCAATAAGTCAGATGACGATTATATCGGCAATATTGTTCGGAGTAGCGGGAATATTTTTTCCGATTACAAACAAATGGGGTAAAAAGTACAGTTACAAAAAAATATTGATATTAGATATTGTATTGTTAATGGGAGGAACACTGGGACTTCTTTTTGTAAACAGCCGACTTAACCATTTGGCGTATGTTATGCTTGCTATATGCGGAACAGGACTCAGCGGTTCGGCCTTTATATTTCCTCAGGCGATGTTAAGTGAAATATCGGTCAGACTTTCGGAAACTGAAAAAGTAGGTCTTGAAGGATTTCTATTCGGAATACAGGGGTTATTTTTAAAGCTGGCGTTTCTGGCACAGCAGATAACCGTTTCACTTGTAATTACACTGGGAAGTATTAAGGATATTAACGGTTTGAAAGTTGCTACAGGACTGGGAGTAAAAACCAGTCTGATAATAGCATTAATATTTTTCGGAATATCACTGTTTTTTTATAAATTAAAAAAAGAAGATTAAAAAATTTATGGAGGTTTTTATGGAAATCAAAGAATTGAAGGAAAAAGCGAAAGACCTGAGAAGAAATATCATTGAAATGATTTATAGAGCAAAGTCAGGTCATCCGGGAGGTTCTCTTTCAATTGCAGATATTATGGCTGTATTGTATTGGAAAGAAATGAATGTGGATTCTCAGAATCCTAAAGCTGAAAATAGGGACAGATTTGTATTGAGTAAAGGACATGCTGCTCCTGTACTTTATGCAGCTCTAATTGAAAAAGGATATGCGGACAGAGAATTAATACCGACTTTAAGAAGATGGGGATCACCTCTCCAGGGACATCCTGATATGAAAAAACTGTCAGGAGTAGAAATGTCCACAGGATCACTTGGTCAGGGACTTTCAGTGGCAAACGGTATGGCACTCAGTTCCAAAATATATAATAATGATTTCAGAGTTTATACTATATTGGGTGACGGTGAGCTTCAGGAAGGTCAGATATGGGAAGCTGCCATGACGGCTGCTCATTATAAACTTGACAACTTAGTTGCAATTGTTGACTATAACAATTTGCAGATAGACGGAAAAGTGTCCGATGTAATGGGAGTAGAACCTGTAGGAGAAAAATTCAAGGCATTTAACTGGAACGTAATTGAAATAGACGGACATAATTATGAGGAAATAATAAAAGCCTTTGAAGAGGCGAGAAAAGTTAAAGGAAAACCGACAGCCATAGTGGCTAAAACTGTAAAGGGAAAAGGTGTTTCATTTATGGAGAACAATCCGGGCTTCCATGGAGCTGCTCCTAATGATGATGAATATAAAAAAGCAATGGAAGAATTACAATAGGAGGTTATGGAAATGGAAAAAAAATCGACAAGACAGGCTTATGGAGAGGCATTAGTAAAATTAGGCAAAAAAAATAAAGACGTAGTAGTATTGGAAGCGGATTTGTCAAAATCCACATATACAGTATTTTTTAAGAAGGAATTTCCTGAAAGACATATAAATGTCGGAATAGCTGAAGCAGACATGATGGGAACGGCAGCAGGAATAGCGACAACAGGGAAAATCCCTTTTGCTTCGACATTTGCTCATTTTGCAGCAGGAAGGGCATTTGATCAGATTAGAAACAGCATAGTATACCCGAAACTGAATGTTAAAATATGTCCTACTCATGCGGGAATTTCCTTAGGAGAAGACGGAGGTTCGCACCAGTCCGTGGAAGATATGGCACTTATGAGATCTTTACCGGGAATGGTTGTACTTTCTCCGGCAGATGCGACAGAAACTGAAAAGATGGTTATGGCTGCTGCAGATTATGAGGGTCCTGTATATATAAGACTGGGAAGACTGAATATTCCAGTACTGTTTGATGACAGTTACAATTTTGAAATAGGAAAAGCCGTAACATTGACTGAAGGTAATGATGTGGCTATAATAGCTACGGGATTAATGGTGTATGAAGCAGTGGAAGCTGCAAAACTTCTTGAAAAGGAAGGAATAAAGGCAAGAGTAATAAACATGTCTACTATAAAGCCTCTGGATAAGGAAACAGTTTTAAAAGCGGCAAAAGAATGTAAGTTTATAGTGACAAGTGAAGAGCATTCTGTAGTAGGAGGATTGGGAAGTGCTGTTTCGGAATATTTATCCGAAGTAAATCCCGTAAAAGTAATAAAACATGGAATATATGACGTATTCGGACAAAGTGCCGACGGAGATACAATGCTTGACAAATATAACTTAAGAGCGAAAGATATAGCGGAAACAGTTTTAAAAAATAGATAGAACGGATAAAATAAAAAGTATTAAATAAATAGTGGAGGTAGTAACAGATGTTTAGTCCTATTCAAGAAACTTTTAGAAATATAAATAAAGAGAAAGGATTGTTTTTTTCGTCGTTAATTTCTTTAATAACGGTATTTGTTTTACTTGATATATTTATTTTCGGAGTTTTTAATTTGAATGATTTCAAGGCAAAAATGGAAAATTCCAATCAGGCAATCGTGTATGTAAAGACAATGACTGAAGACGAAATTTCCCAGTTTCAGGGAAAACTTCTCAAAATAAACGGTATTCAGACAATAAAATATGTTTCTAAGGAAAGTGCTTTTCAAATACTTGAAAAAGAATTGAAAGTGGATTTGGCAGATGAGGAAAATCCTTTACAGGATAGTTTCTATATATACGTTGATAAAAATGCGGATGTGAATGCTTTGAAAGAGGAACTTCTTAAAAATTCTGAAGTGACTGAACTGGATATGAGGGCACAGATGATTGAAAAAACAAATAAGTTCAGTAAGAACCTCGATAAATTGGTACTGTTCGGAGGAATAGGTTCGATAGTTATTGCTTCCATACTGATAATGAATATTACAAGTTTCGGAGTAAGACTGAGAAGAAAGGAAATAAGAGATTTAATAGCGGCAGGGGTACCTGGTTCTCTTATTAAATTTACATATTTCCTTGAAGGGAAAATTTTAGTTGTACTTTCTTCCATAATCGGATTTCTTGTATTTTGGAAACTCCAGAAATTTATTGTTGAAGGTATAAGTATACTGCATTCGGGAATAGTCGGAAATTCCACTAACAGAGAACTGCTTGGAATTTATCTGATTTCAATATTTTTAGGACTTGTAATAACATTTTTCTCCAATTTTATAGGAATGCACGGATATTATGTGTCAAAAGGAAAAAAAGAAAAGAAGGAAAAGGAAATCAAACCTGTTTCGGATAATAATACTCAGAATGAGGAAAATAAGGAGTAAAAATGAAAAAGACGATATTAAAACTTTCATTATTTATTTGTACAATATTTCTGATTTTTTCAGACCAGATAGAAGATAACAAAAAGAGAATACAGCAAATTGATAATCAGGTCAATCAGAACAATCAGAAAATCAATAAAAACAAAACTGAGATTTCCAAAGCAAAAAGTACCGAAAATGCAACTTTGGAACAAGTAAGAAAACTTGACCGGAATATAGCAAAATTACAGGCGGAATATAATGCAGCCGAAAAAAAATATACTGAAATATTAAAGCAGATAGGGGTAAATAACGAAAATATAAGAAAAAATATTTCGGAAATAAATAGGGATACTGAAATAATCAATGTAAATAAAGAAGACCTTTACAAAAAAATAAGAACATGGGACAAAATAAGAAGAAATAGGGAAATGTCGGCTTCAACAGGTACTTCAAATTCAGCTGCACAGGTAAAGATGACGCATGACCTGAAAATACTTCTGAATAAACAGACTGATTATATCCAGAAAGTCGAAGAAGATAAAAAGGGAGTAGAAAGCAGAAAGCAGAGGGAAGAAAGCATAAAATCCAGAAATCAGGCTGAAGCATCAAAAGTAAAAGCGGCAAGGGCTGAACTGGAAAATAAGAATAGACAGCTGAATGCAGCTAAAAAAGAAAAAAATGTCCTAATTGCCCAGCTTAGAGGGAAACAGAAAGTTCTTAATACGGAAAATAAAAAAATTGAAAAAACGAACAGTCAGCTCATTTCCGAGAAAAAAAGACTGAATGCACAGATACAGGCAATTATCCAGAGAGCTATAAGAGAAAGAGAACTGGCAATGCAGAGAGCTGCCGAAGAAAAGAGAAAGCAGGAAGAAGCTGCAAGAATACGTAGGGAGGCCGAAGCCCAAAGAAGAACGGGAACTGAAAGAAATAACAATGATTTGGCAGGTCAGAAACCGACTGCTCCAAAAAATACTTCAAATACCGGTACAGCTTCCACAAAAAAAACACCTGCAGTAAATGTACCTAAAGGAACGGGAAATCTTATAATGCCTATTAACGGTTCGATCGTAGTGAGATATGGACAGGAAAAAGTAGCAGGACTGAAAAGTAACGGAATTGAGATAAGAGGCTCCGTAGGGCAGGCAGTAAAAGCTGCGGACAGTGGAGTAGTGATATATGCAGGTTCTCTGAATAATCTTGGAGGAGTTGTTATAATAGATCACGGAGGTCTTGTGACGGTTTACGGAAATCTTGCCGGAGTTTCGGTATCCAAAGGTTCAAGGGTAAATAAAGGGCAGACTGTAGGTTCTCTCGGAAGAGATCAGACGACAAAACAGCCGAATTTATACTTTGAAACGCGTAGGGGAGTAAATATTGTAAACCCTATGAGTTACTTATAATTCGGCAACAGAAGAAAAGAAGGTGAAGCTTGTGTACGATACTTTAAAAGAAAGATTTTTGAAATATGTAAAATTTGAAACAAGGTCCGATGAAAGGAGTGAGACTGTACCATCTACTCCTTCACAGATTAAGTTTGCAGAACTTTTAAAAAAAGAAATGGAAGAAATAGGTCTTGAAAATGTATATATAAATGATGCCTGTTTTGTAAACGGAACATTACCGTCCAATATAGGCAAGAAAGTTCCGGTAATAGGTTTTATTGCCCATATGGATACGGCAGATTTCAATGCAAAAGATGTCAGACCTCAAATAATTGAAAATTATGACGGAAATGATATAGTTTTAAATAAGGAACTGGGAATTACAATGTATACGGAAGAATTTCCCAATTTAAAAAACTATATTTCAAAAACTGTCATTACAACAGACGGAACAACACTGCTCGGTGCTGATGATAAAGCCGGAATTGCCGAGATAATGGAAGCCATGAAATATTTTATAAATCATCCTGAAATAAAGCACGGAGAAGTAAAGGTAGCTTTCGGACCTGATGAAGAAATAGGAAGAGGAGCCGATAATTTCAATGTGGAAGAATTCGGAGCCGATTTTGCCTATACAATGGACGGAGGACCTGTAGGAGAACTGGAATATGAGAGTTTCAATGCAGCACAGGCAGTTTATAAAATAAAAGGAAAGAGTGTTCATCCGGGAACTGCTAAAGGTAAGATGAAAAATGCGAGTTTAATAGCGACAGAACTGGCGTCTATGTTTCCTTCAAATGAAGTACCTGAAAAAACCGAAGGTTATGAAGGTTTCTACTTTCTTGAAGGTATAAGTTCCAACTGTGAAGATGCCCAGTTGACATATATTTTAAGGGATCATGATAAAGATAAATTTTTAGAGAAAAAGAAGTTTGCAGAAAGTGTAGCAAATAAAGTAAATGAAAAATACGGACAGGGAACGGTAAAGATAACTTTAAAAGACCAATATTATAATATGGGTGAAGTTATAAAAAATCATATGCATGTTGTAGAAATTGCGAAAGAAGCAATGGAAAATTTAGGAATTGAACCGATTATAAAACCTATCCGTGGGGGGACTGACGGTTCCAAAATATCTTTTATGGGACTTCCTACGCCGAATATATTTGTCGGAGGAGAAAACTTTCACGGGAAATATGAATTTGTAGCTTTGGAAAGTATGGAAAAAGCTGTTGATACGATTATAGAAATAATAAAATTAAATACCGAAAAAAATTAGGATAAAGACTGATTTGACATGGAAAAACCGATATTTTCCAATCTTCCGACGTTCATTCTATATTACGATATGAGGAAGAGAAGTGTCAAACAGTCTTTTTTTAATATTTGAATAAATACAGAAAATATTCCTTAAAATCAGAATGGACTGTATAATACATACGAAGATAAAAAATAAAAATATTTCCGTTAAAAATAGATATATAGCATTTAAATAGACTTTATTATTATAGTATATTTCTGCAATTCAGATAAAATATAATTTATTCGTATTCAAAATTATCTCATAAGGAAGAAAAATATTTCAGATAATAAAAAATAAAGGTACAGCTAACTCAGAAAAAATTTTTAAAAGTTATAATTATTTAAAATATCTTCAACGAATATTATGAAGGTAAAAACAGAAAAATTATGATACGGAATATAATAAAAATAGAGGTAGAGTGATGACTAAAAGAAAAATTTTAATATTATCGGCACTAGTTCTGACTTTAAATTCATGTGTAGCAGTAGTTGCAGGAGCTGCAGGGGGTGCAGTGGGATATTATTGCGGAACTACATCAAAATGTGACGGAAAATAAAAATTATAATTCAGTATTTATTTTTATCTGAAAAAGTGATAAAATAATAAAGGTTTCGGAGTCAGTCGCCTGATTTAATTTAGGAGGAAAGTCCGGACTTCACAGGGTAAAAGAGGCAGTTAACGGCTGCTGGGAGCAATCCTAAGGAAAGTGCCACAGAAATAAACCGCTCGTAATGAGTAAGGGTGAAAAGGCGGTGTAAGAGACCACCGATAACTTAAGAAATTAAGTTAGCTTAGGTAAACCCCTCTTGAAGCAAGAATAAATAGAAAGCAGTATAGAAGCGACCCGTTTCTGCTTATTGGGTAATTCGCTGAAACCGTGAAGCAATTGACGGTTTAGATAAATGATTGACGAAAACAGAATCCGGCTTATCCCGAGACCTTTTTAAACTAACTGTTCTAAAATAAATGTATATTTATTTAAAGGCAGTTTTTTTGTATTTAATAGTTTTTAAAAAAAATTGGAATATTTTAAGAATAATGAATATTTTTGAAGTGTTTAAAATAATCAGTAGCATGAATGTAAGGGAAATGTCGGAATATCACAGGAAAAAAATAATTGGGCCTGTGACTTTTCAATGGTTGAAATTCCGTAATTAAATAGTAGTAGAAAAAATCACTTAAAAATGTTACAATTACAATAAATAAATTAAATAAGAGGCGAATATGGAAAAAGCTTTGAAAAACTTAAAAAAAAGTTCAGAAAACAGTAGCCTGGAATATAAGAAAAAAATAAACAGAGTCAAAAAAGTAAAAATAATAAAAAATAAATTTGTAAAAGAAGAATTACTGACGGAATTTTATGGCTATATGAAAAGAAATAAAATAATAGAAGTTATAGATGTAAAAAATGCCGATTTGATAATATCCTTCGGTGGTGACGGAACTATCCTCGTTGCAGCAAAGGAGGCAGTAAAAAAAGATATTCCTATATTAGCTGTAAATATGGGTACTGTGGGATACATGGCTGAAATAAAGCCTGAAAATGCTGCGGAAATGCTGGGAAGATATGAACAAAATCAGTGTATAATCGATGAAAGGGCATTTCTTGAAGTGAAGTATAATGATGATACATTTTATGCATTAAATGAACTGTTAATAATAAAAGGCGGTCTTGTTTCACATTTAATCAATGTAGAAGTATATTCAGATGATGTATTTGTGAATAAATATCGGGCAGACGGAGTTATAGTAGCGACACCTACAGGATCTACGGCATACTCTCTTTCAGCAGGAGGATCCATAGTGCATCCGAGTCTGAATGCGGTTTCCATTACACCTCTGCTGCCTCAAAGTCTGACTGCAAGACCTATTATAGTTGACGGGAAAAACAAACTGAGTTTTAAAGTGTACACGAGGGATAATGATGCACATCTGAATATAGACGGAAGTGAATGTTTCCACATAAGACCTTCAGATAAAATAAACGCAGTTTTATCCGAAAAAAAAGTAAAAATTATAAGAAGTGAAAACAGTGATTATTATAATATACTGAGAGAAAAACTGAAATGGGGAGAAACCCTTTAAAATAAAGCGGGATTAAGAAAAAAGGTGAGAGGAAAATGCTAAGAGAATTAAGGCTGAACAATTTAGCAATAATAAAAAATCTGGATTTGGAATTTAATGAGGGTTTAATAGCTCTTACAGGAGAAACAGGTGCAGGGAAATCTATTATACTGGACGGAATTTCTCTGCTTATAGGAGAAAGAAACCAGACGGATATGATAAGAACAGGGGAAGAAAGTCTTTTTGCAGAAGGTATTTTTGATTTGAATGAAAATCAGATAAAGAGGTTAAATAATCTCGGATTTGATATAGAAGACAATGAACTTATAATTTCAAGATATTTTGACAGAAATTCAAAATCAAAAGTAACTGTAAATGGAGTGAGAATGACTGTTTCAAAACTGAAAGAACTTATGAGCAATATTCTTGATCTGGTAGGACAGCATGAGCATCAGTTTCTTTTAAATAAAAATTTTCATTTAAACCTTCTTGATAAATTTTTAGGTAGGGAAGGAATAGAACTGGCAAAAAAAATAAGAGAAAATGTTTTCGATTTAAAAAAACTGAAAAACAGAATAGAAGAAATTGAAACGGAAAAAGCTAAAATAAGTGAAAAAAAAGATATACTGGAATTTCAGTTTCATGAAATCAATAATCTCAATTTAAGGGAAAATGAGGATAATGAGCTGGAAGATGAATATAAAATACTGTTCAACGCAGGTAAAATAGGTGAAAAACTGGAAGAATCTCTTCAAAGGCTGAAAGAGGGGGAATATTCCGTTTTAAATTCCTTAGGAAAAATAAAGAAAAACTTTGAACAGCTTTCAGGTATATCCGATACATATATGGAACTGAAAGAAAAAATCGAAAATATTATATATGATGTGGAAGATATTTCCTATTCTGCCGAAGATTTTGCAAGGGAGACTGAAACTGATGATATAAGACTGGAAAAAGTAGTGGAAAGAATAGAACAGATAAATAAACTGAAACTGAAATATGGTTCTACAATAGAAGAAATACTTGCCTATAAAGATGATGCAGAAAAAAAACTGTCTTTTATTAGTTTTGAAAATGATGAGCTGGAACAGCTTAAAAAAGAAAAAAGGAGGAAAGCTGAGGAATATTTTGTACATAGTGAAAAATTAAAGAGCCTGAGAAAAAAAATAGCTGAAAAACTTCAAGATACAATAAATAAACAATTGAAAGATCTGAATATGGAAAATGCACGATTTAAAGTGGAGTTTGCCGAAAAGCGAGTTATAAGTTCCAGAGGAACTGACGATGTGGAATTTATGATGACTACCAATTTGGGAGAAAATTTCAAGTCTCTTGCAAAAATTGCTTCAGGAGGAGAAGTTTCACGAATAATGCTTGCTCTGAAAACTGTATTTTCAACTGTCGATAATATATCGGTCTTAATATTTGACGAGATAGATACGGGAATTTCAGGAGAAACCGTAAGGAAAGTAGCCGAAAAATTAAAGGAACTTTCTAAAAATGTGCAGGTAGTATGTGTCACACATTCGCCGCAAATTGCTGCAAAAGCAAATCAGCAGTTTTTCATAAAAAAGGCAATTGAAAATAATTTAACTGAAACGAAAGTCCGTGAACTGGATACTGAAGAACGAATAAGGGAAATAGCGAGAATAATATCGGGAGATAATATAACGGAAACTTCTATTAATCACGCTAAAGAAATCATGGAGCTATAATGGAAAATATCAATAAAGTAATTATCGATGAAATTGAAATAAAACAGGAAAAAGAAAATAAAAAGAAAAATAGAATTGAACGTCAGAATAGTTTGTTCATAAAGGAATTTTCAGATTATCTGTATTTTGAAAAAGGAAGTTCCAAAAATACGGTTGCAGGATACGAAAGGGATTTGAAGCTCTTTTTCTCCTGTATGGAAAAAACGGCTGCTGATATAAAGGAAGACGATATTTATAAATATATAGAGGAAATAAGTCGGGAACTGAAAAGAAATTCGGTTCTCAGAAAAATAGCTTCAATCAGGACATTTTACAAATTCTGTTATCTGAATAAAATGGTGAAGGAAGACCCGGCAGGAATGATAAGAAGCCTGAAAAGGGAAAAAAGGCTTCCTGAAGTTTTAAGTTTAAAAGAAGTAAAAATGATAATAGACAATTTTAGTCATACAGTGGAAGGAATGAGAGACAGACTTATTATAAAGCTTTTAATAGCCACAGGAGCAAGAATTTCCGAAATACTTAATCTTGAAATAAAAGATGTTGAAAATCAAGGATATGAATTTATAAAAGTTCTTGGAAAAGGTTCAAAATACAGGGTTGTTCCTATTTATGACAATTTGGAAAAAGAGATAAAGGAATATCTTTCCAATTACAGACCGAAACTCAAAAATGCTGAAAAATCCTTTAGGCTGTTTCCCGATACAAGAAGGGAAAATTTCTGGAAAAGATTGAAAAAATATGCTGAAAATGCAGGAATAGAAAAAAATGTATATCCGCACATATTCAGACATTCAGTGGCAACGGTTCTTTTAAGTAACGGAGCGGATATAAGAATTGTTCAGGAAATTTTAGGACATTCCAATATAAGTACAACTGAAATATATACTCATGTAGAAAAATCCGATTTGAAAAAAATTTATAATAAAATTAAAATAGGAGATGAGTAGTTAAATTATTTTTACCCATATTAATACAGGAGGAAAAATGACAGCAGAAAAAAAACAGGAAAATAAAAAAAATATAATGCCGTTAATACTCATTTTACTTTGGGGATGTATCTTTTTTCTTATGAAATCAGATGTAATTGAAATATACATAGGTACTTTTATGCTGACTTTATTGTATATATATTTAAATTTTAATTTGATAAATATTTATTTTTTAAGTAAAAGAACTACATTTAAAATATATATTTTTTTGCTTCTTGATTTAATTTACTTTTTAAGAGGCTCATTCAGTTTATTTTCCATTATGGTGTATTTAATATCAATGACGGTATTGGTATTTCTTATAATGAAAGATGAAGGAAAAAATGAATTGCCGAAAATATATCGGTTTGCAGGTTTTTATACAGTACTTAAAGTGATATTCATTTCAATGTTTGTACTCTTGTAACTTTTATGGGAAATTTCATTATTAAAAAAGTTCAAATATCGAAAAAGTGAAAAAGGTATTTGAAAATATAAAGTTTTATGATAAAATTTCTATTATGGACAGAGAAAATATGAAAAGTGACAATAATGAAACAGGAACTGAGCTTATCAGGCATATTGAAAAATTTAAGGACAGAGTAAGAGAAGTCAAACTTGAAAAAAATATATTTTTAGGTGAATACAGGGAGAGAGTACTCGGGGCATTAACAAGGGAACAGGTAAAGGAAAAAGGAATATATCCTGAAATAGAAAAGATTTTGGAAAATAAGAAAGCTGAAAAAATGATTATTTCCAGAGAAATAGATTTTAATGACATAAAAAAATATATAAATCTGGCTAAAAAAAAGAATATTTCCTATAAAATGATAGACGGATTACTGTACACAGGACAAATAGGACTCGTCATTGCATCAGGGGATGCTTTGGATGAACCGCCTGAAAATCCTGTCATTAAAACAAAAAAAGAAAAATTTGAAGAAAAAAAATTACCGGAAATTTACTGTCAATCGATGGGAAGAAAAATATGCGATTTTCATAAAGAAATAATTGATACGGAAGTTTCCGAATATAAACAAAGTTACGAAAAAATAGGATTTATGGACAGTCTTTTCGGAGTGAAATGTCCAATTTGCGAAAAATTAGGAGGAAAAAAACGTGGTTGACGGATTTAAGATTAAAGGAAAAACACCATTAAATGGAACAATAAAAGTAAGCGGAGCTAAAAATGCGGCTCTTCCCATAATAATAGCGACATTAGTAGCAAAAGGGGAATATATTCTGAAAAATGTTCCTAATCTGAGAGATATAAGAATATTGATGAAACTTCTGGAAGATTTGGGAATGAAAACCGAAAGAGTAGATGAAACTACATATAAAATAACAAACAGCGGATTTAAAAGAAATGAAGCAAGTTACGAAATAGTGAAACAGATGAGAGCTTCTTTTTTAGTTATGGGGCCTATGATTGCAAATCTTGAAGAATCCGTAGTATCACTTCCGGGAGGCTGTGCAATAGGTTCGAGACCTGTAGACCTTCATTTAAAAGGATTTGAGGCATTAGGAGCGGAAATAACAAGAGTTCACGGATATATTCATGCCAAATCGGATAAACTGAAAGGAGCCGTAATACCTTTAGGCTTTCCAAGTGTAGGGGCTACACAGAACCTTATGATGGCAGCTGTGAAAATTCCCGGAAAGACTGTTATATCCAATGCTGCAAAAGAGCCTGAAATTGTAGATTTAGGGAATTTTCTTATAAAAATGGGAGCAAAAATAACAGGATTGGGAACGACTAATATTGAAATAGAAGGAGTAGAGGAACTTCATGCGGTGGAATATTCCATAATGCCTGACAGAATTGAAGCGGGAACTTATGTTATAGCTTCACTTATTACCGAGGGAGATTTAAAAATTGAAAATATAAATTTGGAAGATTTGGGAGTATTTAAATCGGAATTGGAAGCAATGGGAGTTGAGTTTCAATATGACGGAAATATTTTGACTGTAATAGGGAAATTAAAGGAACTGAAACCTTCCAAAATAAGAACAATGCCTCACCCCGGGTTTCCTACTGATATGCAGCCTCAGATGATGCTGTTGCAGACATTGATAAACGGAGCAAGTTCAATGGAAGAAACAGTATTTGAAAACAGATTTATGCATGTTCCTGAATTTAACAGAATGGGAGCGGATATTTCTATAAGACATGGAGTAGCTATGGTAAATGGAGGTCTGCCTTTAACAGGGGCTGAAGTAATGTCATCAGATTTAAGGGCAGGAGCGGCACTTGTACTGGCAGGTTTGGTCGCAGACGGAGAAACTGTGGTAAACAGGGTTTACCATATTGATCGTGGATATGATAAGCTTGAGGAAAAACTCAATGCTGTCGGTGCCGAGATTAAAAGGGTTAAGCTTGAGATTTAACAATTTGAATACTGTTTTATAAAAAGAAGTTGTTTCGTAAAGTTGGAAAAATATGTCAAATTATAAATTTTATATGTTTTATTTTTATAAAATCAGTAAAGGCGATATTTATAATTTTAAAAAATAAATATAATTTATAATTGAAAAACTAATTTTTAACTTATGAAACAACTTTTTTGTATTTGGAAAATTCAAAAAACAAAAATTAATTTACAGTATTTGATAGTAACATATACTCAAATTTTATAATAATCATAAAATAACTGCAAATAAACTGAATAAGGAGGTAAAATTGAAAACAATAGCAAGGGGAATACAATTTGTATTAATAGGGATATGTCTGTCGGTAAAACTTATTATAAGTATTTTTTTAAAATTGTATATTTTCTTAATCGGTATAACTCTATTTTTCATAATTATTGCTGCACTATTCGGTGCCGACAGTTGGAGATTGCTTTGGAGATTTCTATTTTTGGGATTTCAGATATTTATGGCAGGATTTCTTATAGATTTTATAAACAACTGGATTGGAAAAATCTTTGGAAGTTTATTAAATGAGAAGCAGGAAGATAAAAATATTTATGAAGAATATGAAAAACAATTTTTCAATCAATATGAAAGAAACGGGCATAATTATCAGAGAACAGAATATTCAAATTATTCAGGATATTCTGAGTATAAAGAGTATAACAGTTATTCAGGAAATAAAGATAATATTATAAAAAAATATGAAGAATATTTAAAGTATTTTGGAGTAAGCACAGAAGTGAAAGTGACATTGGAAATTATAAAAAAAGCATATAAAACAAAAATAAAAGAAGTACATCCTGATAGAAATCCGGGAAAAGACACTACTGCTGAAACCGCAAAAGTAAATGAAATAAAAGAATTTTTGGATATGAATTTGGAATATTATTTAATGAAAAGGGGATTTTAAATGATTATAAAAAATTTTAGATACATAAAATTAGCCTTACTGTTTCCATATGCTGCAATAGCAATATGGGGAGGGTATATTTATTTTCTTTATCATAGTTCCGACACGCCGGCTATGATAATTCCTTTAATAGGTTTATTAATAATGTTCAAAAAAATTTTGGGATTGGGAGAAGTAATAATGAAAAGAGAATTATATAGAAGAGTGGCTAAATTACCCATTTCCAAATCCAACATAATGAACTGGAATATTAATAAAAATGTGGGGATATCATTTGTTGATTTTGAAAAAAATACATTTTGGTTTTGCGGGACACAGACTGATTTTGAAGCACATGTACTTTCAATGAAAAATATAAGTTATAAAGAGTTTTATGACCATATTGTATTTACAGATATTGTTAGTAATAATAGATATATAGTCTATAAATATACTAATTAAATTTAGAATACTTATCATAGACAAAAATTATAAAAAAAACACTTGCATTATTTTGAAAAAATTTCTGAATGTAGGTGATGAAAATAAATATTAATATGTACATTTTGAGATTTAAATGGAACAGGCGAATTGGTCTTATGTCAAGAAAGATTGAAGTGAAATATCAAAGCTGTTGATGGGGGTTCATGAATTTTTTATTGACTTTTTATCTTTTCAAGGTATAATTTATTGAAAAAATTATTAAAAAGAAATCTTGTTAAAATCTGACAAATCTGACATGTAGAAAAATAGACTTTATAGTATTAAAAAGCAATTATAAATTAATAATGGAGGTATCGGAATGAGTAACGGCGTATTAAAGGAATTTTTATTTCCCAGACTTGAAGAGTTGAAAGAAAAAGGACTTTATAATGAAATAGATGTTCTTGACGGAGCAAACGGTCCTGAAATTTTTATAAAAGGAAGAAAATTAATAAATCTTTCTTCTAATAACTACTTAGGTCTGGCAAATAGAGATGATGTAAAAAAAGCTGAAATAGAGGCATGTGAAAAGTATGGAGCAGGTGCCGGAGCTGTAAGGACTATTAATGGAACAATGGCAATACATAAGGAATTAGAAGAAACTATTGCAAAATTTAAACATACTGAAGCAGCCATAGCTTTTCAGTCAGGATTTAACTGTAATATGGCAGCAGTATCGGCCATAATGGATAAACAGGATGCAATTTTATCAGATGAACTTAATCATGCGTCTATTATTGACGGTTGCAGACTGTCAGGTGCAAAGATAATACGTTGTAAACATCAGGATATGGATGACTTGAGATTAAAAGCCAAAGAAGCTATTGAGAGTGGATTGTACAATAAAATAATGTACATTTCTGACGGAGTATTTTCAATGGACGGAGATGTGGCGAAAATAAAAGAGATAGTTGAAGTTGCAAAAGAATTCGGTCTGATTACTTATATTGATGATGCACACGGTTCAGGAGTAATGGGAGAAGGTGCAGGGACAGTGAAGGAATTCGGCTGTTCAAGTGATATAGATATTCAGGTAGGAACTCTTTCAAAAGCTGTAGGTGTTGTCGGAGGATATGTTGCAGGAAGTAGAGAACTGATTGACTGGCTGAGAGTACGTGGCCGTCCGTTCCTATTTTCAACTTCTCTTACTCCAGGAGCAGCAGGAGCGGCAAAAAAATCAATAGAAATAATTTCAGATGAAAAAGATTTGGTAAAAAAATTATGGGAAAATAGCGATTATCTGAAAAAAGAACTGAAAAAAATAGGTTATGATACAGGAGTTTCCGTAACGCCTATAACTCCGGTTATTATCGGAGATGAAAAGAAAACCCAGCAGTTTTCCAAAAGACTTATAGAAGAAGGTGTATATGCAAAATCCATTACATATCCTACAGTGCCTCTAGGAACAGGACGTGTGAGAAATATGCCTCAGGCAAGTCATACAAAAGAAATGCTTGACGAAGTTATACGTATTTATGAAAAAGTGGGAAAGGAACTGGGAGTAATTTAAAGTTATATAATTTAATATTGTTTAAAGTATGTTAAAGATGATGAAGATTTCAAAAAACAAATTTAAGGAGGAAACTGTCAATGAAAAAGGTTTTAATAACAGGAGCAACAGGACAAATAGGAACTGAATTGACCGCAAGACTGAGAAAAGATTTGGGTATGGAAAATGTCATAGCTACTGATATTAAATCAGGTGAAGTAGCTGATGAGGGTATTTTTGAAATTATGGATGTGACGGATTATGAAAAGTTTTTGAAAACAGCCAAGGATAATAATGTGGACACTATTGTTCATCTGGCATCTCTTCTTTCGGCAACAGCAGAAAAAGATCCGCTGTTTGCATGGAATTTAAATATGAACGGATTGATTAATGCATTGGAAATAGCAAAAGAATGTAATGCTCAACTATTTGCACCGTCATCGATTGCAGCATTTGGAGAAAATACTCCGAAAGACGGTACGCCACAGGATACACTTATGCGTCCTAATACGATATACGGAGTGACGAAAGTTTCAGGAGAGCTTTTATGTGATTATTATTATACTAAATTCGGAGTTGATACAAGATCAGTCAGATTTCCGGGACTGATTTCTCACAAAACTCTTCCGGGAGGCGGAACGACAGATTATGCGGTTCATATTTATTATGATGCTCTTACTAAAGGTGAATATACAAGTTTTATAGATAAGGGAACTTACATGGATATGATGTATATGGATGATGCTGTCGATGCCATAGTAGACATTTTAAATGCCGATCCTTCAAAATTCAAACATAGAAACAGCTTTAACATAACTGCTATGAGTTTTGAACCTGAACAGCTTGCAGAATCCATAAGAAAATACATACCTGAATTTAAACTGAAATATGATGTGGATCCTGTCAGACAGAAAATTGCCGAATCATGGCCGAACTCTTTAGATGACTCATGTGCAAGAGAGGAGTGGAATTTTTCTCCTAAATATAATTTAGATAAAATGACTGAAATTATGTTGAAGGAATTATCAAAAAAGCTTGAAGTAAAATATGATTTGAAATTTTAAGCACAAGTGAAAAAATAAAAAAACTATAATATAAGGAGAATGTTATGTTAAAAAAAATTCCGTTACTGCTTCAAATAGTCATAGCTATTATCTTAGGTATTCTATTTGGGAAAATTGCATCAAAGGATTTAATGATAACTCAAGTATTCAGTATTAATTTTGTCAGAATTTTAGTAACTTTTTCGGATATATTCGGACAGCTGCTGAAGTTTTTAATACCTTTGATTATTTTGGCTTTTATAGCTCCGGGTATAGGAGCTTTGGCAAAGGGAGCTGGAAAACTTTTAGGTATTACTACGGGATTTGCTTACGGTTCTACGATTATTTCAGGAATAACCGCTTTTATAACTGCAACAATTTTATATCCTATTATATTGAAAGGGCAGTCAGTGGCAAATTTTGCCAATCCTGAAGAAGCTCTTTTAAAAGGATACTTTATTATAGATATTCCTGCACCTATGGCAGTTATGACGGCACTTGTACTGGCATTTGTGTTAGGTCTCGGAATGTCGGTTCTGAAAACAGACTATTTATTCAATGTTATGGATGAATTCAGACTGATTATAGAAGGAATGTTGGAAAAAGTTATAGTTCCTCTTCTTCCGTTCTATATTATGGGAGTATTTGCCAACATGACTGCGGCAGGTCAGATAACAGGTATAATAAGTGTATTTATAAAAGTATTTATAATGATTCTCATTCTTCATCTTTCCATACTTATTTTTCAGTATACAATAGCGGGAATAATGACAAAGCAGAATTCATTTAAAATGCTTAAAACAATGATGCCTGCATATTTTACCGCTTTAGGAACTCAGTCGTCGGCTTCTACGATACCTGTAACACTTAAATCTGCTAAAAAAATGGGTATAAGAGAAGAAGTGGCGAATTTTGCCGTACCTTTATGTGCTACTATTCATTTGTCTGGAAGTACAATAACTTTAGTATCATGTGCGACAGCAGTATTCTTTATGCAGCACAATATGCTTCCGAGCTGGGGACTTATGCTAAAATTTATTTTACTTTTAGGTGTGACAATGGTAGCTGCTCCAGGAGTTCCCGGAGGTGCGGTAGTCGCGGCACTGGGGATTTTGAGTTCAGTTTTGGGATTTGATGAAACAATGCTTTCCCTTATGATAGCTCTTTACATAGCTCAGGATTCACTGGGAACTGCATGTAATGTTACAGGAGACGGTGCTATAGCAGCCGTGACAGGTGTATTTGTAAAAGATGACGAATAAAATAATTCAGAATTACCGAAAATATTATTATTGAAAATGATTAATATTTAACTTTATCTTTATTTAGTACAAAGTTTAATATATATTTCAGGGAGAAGTTTTTAAATTGGAAAAAATTTAAGAACTTCTTTTTGGTGTTTAAAAATAGTCATTGAAAAAAAATTGAAAAAATGATACTATTTATTAGTTAAAGAGTTTGAAAGTAAGAAGGAGATAATGTTATGAGAAAAATTGCAGTTTTAACAAGTGGGGGAGATTCTCAGGGGATGAACACTGCTGTGAGAGCTGTTGCCAAAACAGCTATGACTAAAGGGATAGATGTTTTCGGCATAAAAAGAGGATATAAGGGGATGCTGGAAGACCAGATATTTCAGATGAATGCTCTTAATGTGAGCGGGATTGCAGATCAGGGAGGGACAATACTGCTGTCGGCAAGATTGCCTGAATTTAAAGATCCTGAAGTAAGAGCCAAAGCAGCTGAAAATTTGAAAAAAAGAGGAATTGAAGGACTTGTAGTAATCGGAGGAGATGGATCTTTTCATGGGGCACATTATTTATATGAAGAACACGGAATTAAAACAATAGGAATACCCGGAACTATAGATAACGATATAGCGGGAACAGATTATACAATAGGTTATGATACAGCTTTAAATATAATATTGGATGCAATATCAAGGATAAAAGATACTGCAATTTCACATGAAAGAACTTATTTGGTAGAAGTTATGGGAAGAAACTGCGGAGATCTGGCATTATATTCGGCAATAGCAGGAGGAGCAAGCGGAGTACTTATTCCTGAAGTGGAGTCATCAATAGATGATATTGCTGAAGTAATAAAATACAGAAGAGAAGAAGGAAAGCTCTATGATATAATTGTAATTGCTGAAGGTGTGGGAAATGTAGTTCAAATAGAAAAGGAACTTTCCAAAAAAGTAAATACAAGTATAAGAGTGACAATATTGGGGCATGTTCAAAGGGGAGGAGCTCCTACTGCGTTTGACAGAATACTTGCAACAAGACTGGGAGTAAAAGCTGTCGAACTTCTTGTAGAAGGAAAGGGAGGACTTATGGTAGGACTTCAAAGTGAAAAAGTTACTACTCACTCCTTATCTTATGCTTGGGAAAATTATACGAAAAGCTCATTTGCAGATTATGCAATAGCAAATATGCTTTCGTTGTAAAAAACAGTTATATTTTTATGTCATAAATTTAAAGGAGGAAGAAATGAAAATAAAAATGACAAAAGTAGTGTGTACAATAGGTCCTAAAACTGAAAGTGAGGAAATGCTGACAAAATTAGTGGAAAGCGGCATGAATGTTATGAGATTAAATTTTTCTCACGGGGATTTTGAAGAGCACGGAATGAGAATTAAAAGAATTAGAGAAGTAATGGAAAAAACAAGTAAAAGTATCGGTGTATTGCTTGATACGAAAGGTCCTGAAATAAGAACGGGAAAATTGGAAAACGGAAAAGATATATTACTTGAAGCCGGAAATAAAATAACAGTAACTACTGATTATTCACATATAGGAAATAAAGATAAAATATCGGTTTCATATTCGGGAATTGTAAATGATTTGAAGCCCGGAAATATAATACTGTTAGATGACGGACTGATAGGACTTGAAGTTCAGTCAATAAACGGAAAAGAAATTTTATGTACAGTAAAAAATACAGGGGAATTAGGAGAAACTAAAGGGGTGAACTTACCGGGAGTTTCCGTAGGACTGCCTGCATTATCGGAAAAGGATGTAGCTGATTTGAAATTCGGTTGTGAACAGGGCGTTGACTTTGTTGCTGCGTCATTTATAAGAAAAGCTTCAGATGTTGCAGAAGTGAGAAAAGTTTTAGATGAAAACGGAGGAGTAAATATAAAAATAATTTCCAAAATCGAAAATCAGGAAGGTGTGGACAATTTTGACGGAATTTTGGAATTGAGTGACGGAATAATGGTAGCAAGGGGAGATCTGGGAGTGGAAATACCTGCTGAGGAAGTTCCGTTTGTTCAGAAAATGATGATAAGAAAATGTAATGCAGCAGGAAAACCTGTAATTACAGCTACTCAAATGCTTGATTCAATGATAAGAAATCCGAGACCGACAAGGGCTGAAGCAGGAGACGTTGCAAACGCTATTTTGGACGGAACAGATGCCGTTATGCTTTCGGGAGAGTCTGCAAAGGGTAAATATCCTGTGGAATCCGTACAGATGATGGCAAGTATTTCAAAAAGAACAGATGAATTTAAGAAATTTAAAAATATAACAGTACCTCAGACAGGAACGGTAACAGTTACTGAAGCTATATCATTGGGAGCGGTGGAATCCACTCAGATACTTGATGCCAAATTAATAATCTGCTGGACAAAAACGGGAAGAGCGGCAAGAATGCTTAGAAAATACGGTCCTACTGTACCGATAATAGCTCTTACGGACAGTGAGCAGACAGCAAGACAGCTCGCATTAGTCAGAGGTGTCAGAGCTTATGTTGAGAAAAATCTTGATAAAGCTGATGATTTTTTTGAAAAAGCGAAAGAAGTTGCCGCAAAGCACGAAGAAGTGAAAAGAGGAGAACTGGTAGTATTAGTAACGGGAATTTCCGAAACAGGAACAACTAATACATTTAAAGTTGAAAGAATCGGAGAAAGTCATTAATTGAAAATAACAGATTTATAAAAAGAGAATGTCCAAAAAATTAAGGTTTACTGCCTGATTCCCATTGTCGGAAAAGTTTGAAATAAAAGCAGTTTCTTATACTTCAGGGCATTCTTTTTTCAAAGTGAATATAAAATAAAAAATCAGGGTGGAAAATGAAAAAATTGGATGATTTAATAAATGTATTTGCAAAATTGCCGGGAATTGGGAGAAAAAGTGCAGTAAGAATAGCTTTCGACCTTTTGGAAAAAGATGAAAAAGAAATAAACGGAATGCTTCAGATAATAAGAAATTCCTATGAAACTATAAAGCATTGTTCTATATGCGGCAATTTATCCGAAAATGAAACATGCGAAATATGTTTAAATGAAAAACGGAATAAAAATATAATATGTGTAGTTGAAGGAGTTCGTGATATAATTGCCTTTGAAAAATCAGCAATATACAACGGACTTTATCATGTACTCGGAGGGAAAATAGATCCTCTGAACGGTGTTACTACTGATGATCTGAATATAAATAAACTGATAGGAAGACTTGACGGAACGGTTACTGAAGTAATTCTTGCGTTAAATCCTGATTTGGAAGGTGAAACGACAACTCTTTACTTAACTAAAATATTAAAGGAAAAAAATATAAAAGTTTCAAAAATTGCAAGCGGAATACCTATGGGGGGGAATATAGAATATACTGATATGGCAACATTAGGAAGATCCCTTGAAGGAAGAACGGAAGTAGAGTAATTTATACCCAACCTTTTTTGAAAAAAAGGTTGAACCAAAAAACAGTTTTTCACGCAGTAAAATTTGAATGTTGAAGGGAGACTAAAATATAAAGAAACGGTTTTAAATAAGAGTATAGCTAAACTCTAATGGCAATAGAAATACACACTTAAATTACAAGTGAAATCCCAACATTCAAATTATTTCAACGAAAAAAATACGGGAATGAACGTTTAGAAAAATCACTGTCTGAGCGAAGCGAGTTTGTGATTTTTCAGTGAATGGAGTGTTTTT
>JAUNKI010000174.1 GCA_030532815.1 Leptotrichiaceae bacterium | reverse complement strand
TGCAAGCATTATAACAGGCACTGCCAAAACCGAATACATTATTAAATATATTACAATCAATGTTTTAAATATGGAATATATCGACATAAGAACATCAATATATAAAACTGCATTCTTTTTAAATTTATTCTTTACTAAAAATACATCTATTAAAATTTCAGGTATAAGCATGACTGCACTGTCCGCCATCATTCCTAAAAATATCCATCCTATTCCTGTTTCCATACTGTTCACTCCTTCTATTTATTTTATTATTTTTAACTTTCCCTACCTTATACCTATTGTAAAACCATTATTGTATTAATGGTATGGAAATAGTCAAAAATATGCTGTTTCATTCAATCCGACAAAGCTGTAATGAACTTAAATTATCATATCATATTTTCAACCTGTTTTAAACTCTTATTATTATATTTATAAAAATATTATATCGACTAAACATTAAAAATAAATGAGAAAAATGAAATTAATAGAATTTATTCTTACTTTTTTAGACTGATTTTTAAACTGAGTCTGTATTAATCCAAAAATAATTTTTTAATTATAATATATTTCCAAAAATTATAAGTAAATAGAACTGTCCTATAAATTAAAAGTTATTTTTCAGCTGTAAATAATATAGATTTTTCAAAATTAAAAGATAAGTTTGTCAGATAATATCTTAAAACTATTAAAATAACTGGTTTTTAACAAACATCTTAAAAACTGTAATTATTCCGATAATTTAAAAAGTTAAAAATATTATGGATTTTGAGTTTTAAAGCACACTGTCGCTTTTAAAATATATATAATTTATAAATTAATACATTTTTCTCCTTTGTAAAACAGCACTAAAAATAAATTCAACTCACTTACATATAAAAATCAGCAGAAAGTTCACATTCCCGCTGATTTTTATATTTATTCTTTTACATCATTCCCGGCATACCCATTCCGCCCGGCATTCCTCCACCCATAGGTGTCTCTTCCTTTTCATTTGCAACTGCAACTTCAGTTGTCAGTAATACTGATGACACTGATATTGCATTTTGGATAGCTGATCTTGTAACTTTTGCAGGGTCTATTATTCCTGCTTTTACCATATCCACATATTCTTCTTTTGCAGCGTCAAATCCTATTCCCGCATCTGAATTTTTAACCTTTTCCACTACTACACCTGCATCAAGCCCTGCATTTACAACTATCTGTTTCATAGGTGAGTATAAAGCTCTTTTTACTATTTCAACACCTAAACCTTCTTCACCTTCCAATTTGTAATCTTCTATGGCTTTAGCTATCTGTACAAGTATAGTCCCTCCTCCCGGAACTATTCCTTCTTCAACTGCTGCTTTTGTAGCATTTAATGCATCTTCTATTCTCAGTTTTCTTTCTTTCATCTCAGTTTCAGTAGCAGCTCCCACTTTTATGACAGCAACTCCCCCTGACAGTTTTGCCAGTCTTTCCTGTAACTTTTCCTTATCATAATCTGATGTAGTAGTTTCTATCGTATTTTTTATCTGAGCAATTCTTGCCTGAATATCTTTCGTTTCTCCCACACCGTCTACAATGACAGTATTATCCTTTGTAATTCTTACTTTTTTAGCCTGTCCTAAAAAATCTATTTCAGCATTTTCAAGTTTTATACCTTTTTCTTCGGAAATTACTTCTCCACCTGTTAGTACAGCTATATCTTCAAGCATCGCTTTTCTTCTGTCTCCAAATGCAGGTGCTTTAACTGCCGCAATATTTAAAGTTCCTCTCAGTTTATTTACTACCAATGTTGCAAGAGCTTCCCCTTCAACATCTTCAGCAATTATAAGCATCGGTTTCCCTGTTTCAATGGTTTTTTCAAGTATCGGCAACAGTTCTTTCATACTTGAAATTTTCTTGTCAGTTATAAGAATGAACGGATTATCAAGTTCCACAACCATTCTTTCAGAGTCTGAAACCATATAAGGCGACAAGTATCCGTTGTCAAACTGCATTCCTTCCACTACTTCAAGTGTAGTATCAAGAGATTTTGCTTCTTCAACAGTAATTACACCTGATTCTCCTACTTTTTCCATAGCCTGTGCTATCAGTTTTCCTATTTCCTCATCAGAAGCTGAAATTGCTCCTACCTGTGCTATTTCATCATTTGATTCTATTTTCTTTGCTCTTTTCACTAATTCTTCAATAACTTTTTTAGAAGCTTTTTCCATTCCCTTTCTTATAAAAACAGGGTTTGCTCCTGAAGCTACCATTTTCAATCCTTCTTTTATCAAAGCCTGAGCCAAAACAGTTGCAGTAGTGGTTCCGTCCCCTGCAACATCATTGGACTTAGTAGCGACTTCCTTTACAATTTGTGCTCCTAAATTTTCAAAAGGGTCTTTCAACTCTATTTCTTTGGCAATTGTAACTCCGTCATTTGTAATTGTAGGTATTCCGTATCCTTTATCCAGAATTACATTTCTTCCCTTAGGTCCCAATGTTACTTTCACGGCATCTGCCAATGTATCTACTCCCGTTTCAAGGGCTTTTCTTGCCTCTTCGTTAAATTTAATTATTTTTGCCATTTCTCCTCCTATTATTTATAATATAAAAACTTTTAATTTTCTTTATTCAACTATTCCCAATACATTATCTATATCCAATATGAGATAACTGTCATCTCCATCTTTTACTTCAGTTCCTGAATATTTTTCAAAAATTACTTTGTCTCCCGCTTTTACATCTTCAACTTCTTTTCCTACTGCCAGAACTTCTCCTGTAATAGGCTTTTCCTTAGAAGCTGTTCCCGGAAGTACTATCCCGCTTTTTGTTACTTCCTCCTGCTCAACCTGTTTTATTAAAACTCTTTTTCCTAAAGGTTTTATTTTCATTATCTCAATCCTCCTATTATTCTTTTATAGCTGAAAGTCTTTATTTATAAACTTTCTTTTTATTTTAGCACTCACTCTCTTAGATTGCTAACTATATAATAATATATTTTTTTCTTTTTTTCAAGTCTTTTTTTCTATTTTTTCA
>JAUNKI010000173.1 GCA_030532815.1 Leptotrichiaceae bacterium | reverse complement strand
AAAGGAACTTCTTGAAAAATATAAAAATGAAAATGATTATGAAATAAAAAAAATAATATTTTATATGATAAAGAAATATTACAAAAGTTCCATGAAAAAATCCATTCAATGTAAAAGAAAAGATATATTTGAAAAAATTTATGAGGATTTCAGAAAGGATTGTAAAAAATATTTATTTAAAATAAAGGAAAAAATTTATGAAAATATAGAACTCTATATAATTTACTACACAAAGGATATGATTTTTTCAATAAAGGAAATTTTAAAAAAATATAAAAAAGAAAAAAATAAAGTATAAACAGTTAATTTACCGGAAAAATTCTATTTATTTTATGAATAAAGAAGTAAGAATAAATTGAAAAATTCCATAAATATTTTAAATCAAGGCAGTAAAAGTTACTTGAAGATAGAATAATAGAAATTAATAAAAATAATTTTAATATAGAGTATCATTTGGAAAAAAATAGATTTTTTAAGGAATGTTATGAAAAGAGATTATGGGCATATGTTGCAGATTATATGAGAGTACATTATTTATATGAAAAAGGGGGAATATATCTTGATATTGATATGGAAATTGTAAAAAATTTTTCAGAGCTTGTAGAAATTGAAAATATGGATTTTTTTGCAGGATTTGAAAGTAATGGCGGAATAGGTATGGGACTTTTCGGAGTTTCAGCAGAAAGCAGATTTTTAAAGGAGTTAGTAGATTTTTATGAAGATGAGATATGGAAAAGTCCTTTATTTACCATGCCTCAAATTACAAAATATATACTAAAAAATAAATTTTCATGTGATTTATCAAAAGGCGAAATAAAAGATAATAAAAACGGCATATACGTATATCCGAAAGAAAGTTTCTATCCTTTTCTTCCCGGTGAAATATTTAGGAAAGAAATGCTTACTGAAAAAACTTATGCAATACACTGGTGGTATCATTCGTGGAAAGGAAGCAGACCTTTTCTCTTTTTAAAGACAAAACATTTAAAAGGGATAAAAAAATATATAAAAAAAGCAGGAATATACTTCCAGATATTCAGAGATATTTTCAGAAATAAAAATAAAATAAATTTAAATTAAGGGGAAATCCGATGAAATTATCAGTAGGAATAATTACTTTTAATGAAGAAAACAGAATTGGAAAAACACTGGATTCTGTAAAGGGAATAGCAGACGAAATAATAATAGTGGATAGCGAAAGCAGTGACAGAACAGTTGAAATAGCTGAAGCTAAAGGGGCAAAAGTTTTTGTGGAAAAATGGAAAGGTTACGGTCCCCAAAAAAATTCCGTACTGGAAAAATGTAAAGGAGAATGGATTTTATTAATAGATGCAGATGAAGTAATTTCTTCCGGATTAAAGAAAAAAATCGGTAAAATAATAGAAGAAAATAATGAAACAGATGTATATAAAATAAAATTGCGGAACATATGTTTCGGAAAGGAAATAAAATATGGCGGTTGGGATGATTATGTCATAAGGCTCTGGAAAAACGGGAAAGTTAAAATAGACAGTAGGGAAGTTCATGAAAAATATGAAATTGAAAAAGAAAGTAAAGTCGGAAAAATTAATGAAATTATAATACATTACACTTATGACACTATTGAGAAATTTCTTGAAAAATTAAACAGGTATACGACACAGAGTGCCGTACAATACACAAAGGAAGAAAAAAAAGCGGGAATTTTAAAAATATATTTTAAAATGCTCTTCAGGTTTATAAGAATGTATATATTACAACTCGGATTTTTAGACGGTTATGAAGGATATCTCCTTGCAAAATACAGTTCGATATACACAATGACAAAATATACGAAATTAAGGGAACGGTATTTTAAAAATATAGGTAAAGACGTATCTCTTATTATAACTACATACAACTGGCCCGAAGCTCTGGAAATATGTATAAACAGCGTTTTACAACAAACTGTTGTACCCAATGAAATAATAATAGCCGATGACGGTTCAGGAAAAGAAACGAAGGATTTAGTAGAAAAGATAAGAAACAGCAATCCGAATATAAAAATTATGCATTCGTGGCAGGAAGATAAAGGATTCAGACTGTCAATGTCAAGAAACAAAGCTATAAATAAAGCAACAGGAGAATATATAATAATAATAGACGGAGATTTATTTCTTGAAAGACATTTTGTACAGGATCATATTGAGAATAGAGAAAAAGGATATTTTATACAAGGCTCAAGAGTAATAATGTCTCAGGAAAAATCAGAAGAAGTACTGAAAGGAAAATTTCCTCAGTTTCCATCGGTATTATTTCAGAACGGATTTAAAAATAAAGCCAATACAGTAAGAAATACTCTACTTTACAGAATATTTTCAAAGAAAGACAGGAAACTTTCAGGAATAAGAGGATGCAATATGTCATTTTTCAAGGAAGATTTAGTGAAAGTAAACGTCTTTGAAGAAAAAATTCAGGGTTGGGGAAGAGAAGATAGCGAAATAGCCGTAAGACTTTTTAATATCGGAAAAAGTAAGAAAAAACTGAAGTTTAAGGCTCTCAGTTACCATATATATCATAAAGAAAATGACAGAAGCAATTTAAAGGAAAATGACGAGTTTTTGGCAAAAGTTATTAAAGAAGGAAAAAAAATAGCAGAGAAAGGACTGGATAGTCATGAAGGAAGTTAGTTTGGTTATAACAAGCTGCGGAAGATTTGATTTACTTGAAAAGACATTGGACAGTTTTTTTAAATATAATACTTATCCCATAAAAAAAATAATAATAACAGAAGACAGTACAGAAGGAAACAGACTAAGAAAGTTGATTTCCAAATACAAGAATCAGAATTTTCATCTTATAGTAAATGAAAAAAGGGAAGGGCAATTGAAATGTATAGATAAGGCCTATAAGGAAGTAGATACCGAGTATGTATTTCACTGCGAAGATGATTGGGAATTTTTAAGAAAAGGATTTATAGAAAAATCAATAGAAGTAATAGAAGATAATCCTAAAATTGCCATTGTAGGTCTTA
>JAUNKI010000172.1:955-2993 GCA_030532815.1 Leptotrichiaceae bacterium | reverse complement strand
GCCTGCAATAATATTCCGACTATTATTGACAAAATTAAATATTTATTTTTAAAGAAACCGACTTCAAATATAGTTTTTTTACTATTTCTCATAGTCAGAGAATAAAATAGCTGAGATACTGTCAATACTATAAATGCCATTGTTCTTCCATATGTCAGAACTTCCTGACCCTCAGGAGTTGAAAAATCACCATTTATAGGCATTCCTCCATGATATACAATTCCTATATAAAATGCTGCAAGTGTCAATATTCCTATAAGTATTCCGGCTATCATGGCTCTTATTCCTGCTCCTCCTGAAAAAAAGCTTTCTTTAGGATTTCTCGGCTTTCTCGTCATAACATCCTTATCTCCCGGATCTACCCCCAATGAAATAGCAGGCAATGTATCGGTCACAAGGTTAATCCATAATAACTGTATTGCCATTAAAGGTAGCGGCCAGTTGAACAGTGTTGCAAAAAACACGCATATTACTTCTCCTAAATTACATGAAAGCAGAAACATTATTGTCTTTTTAATGTTATTATATATATTTCTTCCTTCTTCAATGGCATGAACAATCGTCGTAAAATTATCATCAGTAAGTATCATATCACTTGCACCTTTGGAAACATCCGTTCCCGTTATTCCCATAGCTACACCTATATCTGCAAATTTCAGTGACGGTGCGTCATTCACTCCGTCCCCTGTCATCGAAACAATATTCCCCTGTTCTTTGAACGCTCTTACTATTTTAACTTTATGTTCAGGAGATACTCTTGCAAATACTTTATATTTATTTATATTTTTTGCAAATTCTTCATCTGAAATTTCATCTATCTCAGCTCCTGTCAGACTCTGACTTATATCAGTAGCTATTCCCAATTCTTTGGCGATGGCAACTGCCGTATTTTTATGGTCTCCTGTAATCATAATAGGAGTAATCCCCGCTTTTTTTGCTTCATCTATGGAACTTTTCACTTCAGTTCTCGGAGGATCTATCATTCCGACAATTCCTACAACTACCAGATTATTTTCCATTTCTTCAGGAGAAATCATATTTTTCGTATCTTTAAATGCTACTCCGAGTACTCTGAGAGCATCATTTGACATTTCTTCAGTTATTTTCAGTATTTTTTCCTTCATCTGTTCAGTCAGAGGAATAATTTCTCCATTTGCAAGTATACTTTCGGCTCTTGTAAGTATATTGTCAATCGCACCTTTTGTATGAACTCTGTATCCGTGTCCTTCTTCATTTAATGTAGACATGAGTTTCCTGTCCGAATCAAAAGGATTTTCTCCTACTCTTTTATATTCAGTGTTCAATGTATTTTTTTCCAGATTAAATCTATCTCCTAAAACAACAAGTGCCACTTCTGTAGGATCTCCTATATCCTGACCGCTGTCTATGGATGCATCTGAACAAAGTACGAATGATCTTATCAGCTCCTTCTCATCATTGTTTGCTTCAAAGTTTCTTCCTTCTGAAGGAATTTCTCTTAAATTGTCAAAAGTATAAGTTTTTACAACTGTCATTTTATTTTGCGTCAATGTTCCTGTCTTGTCCGAACATATTATATTTACTGCTCCCAATGTTTCAACTGCCGGTAATTTCCTTACAATGGCATTGATTTTTGACATTCTTGTCACACCAATTGAAAGAACAATGGCAACTATGGCTACAAGTCCTTCAGGTATTGCAGCCACTGCAAGACTTATGGCAGTTATAAACATATCGAGCATATCTCTGCCTTGAAACATTCCTATTACGAATATTAAGGCACATATTCCGATTGCCATGTATCCTAAAATTTTCCCGAGTTCATCCAGCTTTATTTGCAAAGGTGTCAATGTATTTTCATCTTCATCGAGTATTTTGGCAATTTTTCCGATTTCAGTATCCATTGCAGTTGCTACAACTACTCCTTCTCCTCTTCCGTAAGTCGCCATTGTCGACATAAATGCCATATTTTCCTTATCACCTACAGATATTTTAGTATCTTCTGTAATAAAGGAAGCATTTTTTTCTGAAGGAAGAGACTCTCCCGTTAAGGCTGATT
>JAUNKI010000172.1:0-915 GCA_030532815.1 Leptotrichiaceae bacterium | reverse complement strand
CTTCTATCTGCAGATTTGCACTTTCAATAAGTCTTACATCGGCAGGAATAAAACGTCCTGCATCAATAATGAGAATATCTCCCGGAACAAGATCTTCAGAGCTTACTTCAATAACTTCACTATTACGTCTGACAAGACTTTTAGGTGTCGTCATCTGCTGCAACGCTTCCAGTGCTTTTTCCGCTTTCGATTCCTGAACTACTCCTACAACGGCATTTATGAAAACAACTGCTAAAATTATTACTGCATCCTTGATTCCTTCCACACCGTGAGCAACTATATTTATAACTGCCGCTCCTATTAAAACATATATCAGTACATCTTTAAGCTGGCCAAGAAATAACTGGAATATACTTTTTTTAGGTTTTCCTTTTAATTTATTCTGCCCGTATTTTTCAATTCTTTTATTTACTTCGTCTGTTGTCAATCCTGTTTTAGGATCTACATTCAGTTCTTTTAAAACTTCTTCCTGTGATTTTGTAAACCACATATTTTTTCCACCTCTTTCTCTTTCTTATATTTCAATATCTCATCTATTGCGTATTCATTCTATGGTATCTAAACTTTCCCCATTTTAACATTGTTTTATTATACACTATATTTCATTTTAATTCATTATATTTTAAAAAAAATTGAAAAATCAAATTATATTTAGAGTTATCCAAATTTTTCTGTAAAAAAGTTTGACAAAAATTTCCAACTTAAGCTATTTCTAACTCAAAAACACTTTATTTACTAAAAAAGCATAAACTTGCTTTGTTCAGACAGTAATTTTTCCTTAGGTTCATTTCCTTATTTTTTCACTGAAATAATTTGAATGTCGGATTTTACTCATGATTTTAAATATATATTTCTATTATTACAATTTAACTGCACTTTCATTTAAAATCATTTTCTATAATTTCAGTCCCTCTT
>JAUNKI010000171.1 GCA_030532815.1 Leptotrichiaceae bacterium | reverse complement strand
TATAAACGTACTTTACAATATTTCAGAGAAATTTTTATAAAAAATATTATAATTATGTATAACAAATTTATTATAAAATCATTTTACAATATTTATTTAATTTTCTCTTTTCCCTCTTATACTGCTTTTTTTCAGATTATATTATACTGTAAAAAATAAGCAGCAGGAGCCGTCTCATAAGTTAAAAATATTTTTTTAACCATAAGTATTATACACTTTTAAAAATTAGAGGATATTATTTTTTCTAATTTTATAAAAATAGAAAAATATATAAAATTTATAATTAAATATATTTTTATACTTTATGAGACAGCCTTAATCTATTATTTTAAAAATCCGTAAATTATATTTTTCCTGTTCCTCTTTTTATATAAAAGAAAAATCCCCTGAAAAATATAAATTTTCCAAGGGTATGTATTCTGTATATTATCTTTTTGAAAACTGTGGGCTTCTTCTTGCTTTCTTTTTCCCGTATTTCTTTCTTTCAACCATTCTTGAATCTCTCGTAAGGAAACCTGCTTCTTTTAAAGCTCCTCTCAGTTCTTCATCTGCAACAACTAATGCTCTTGAAACACCGTGTCTTATGGCTCCTGCCTGACCTGTATTTCCTCCGCCGTTTACATTTACTTTAACTCCGTATTTATTTAAAGTTTCTGTTAATTCCAATGGCTGTTCAACTATTTTTGCCAACAGTTCTCTACCACCAAAATAATCTCTCATGTTTTTTCCGTTTATTTCAATTCCTGAAGCTCCCGGAATTAATCTTACTCTTGCTACTGAAGTCTTTCTTCTACCTGTTCCTAAATATTGAATTTTTTCTGCCACCTAAAACTACCTCCTATAACTCTATCTTTTCAGGCTTCTGAGCACTATGATCATGCTCTGCCCCTACGTAAATTTTTAATCTTCCGATCATCTGACTACCTAATTTATTTTTAGGCAACATTCTTTCAACTGCTTTTCTTATTACTTCAGTAGGTTTTTTTTCAAGCATTTCTTCCAGACTTCTTACTTTCAGACCTCCAGGATACCCACTATGTCTATAGTATTTTTTGCTCAGCATTTTTGTACCTGTTACAGCAAATTTCTTTGCATTTGTAACTATTACATAGTCTCCTCCGTCAACATGAGGTGTGTAACTCGGTTTGTGTTTACCCATTAGTTTCACGGCAATTTCCGCTGCCAGTTTTCCTAATATTTTTCCTTCGGCATCGATTTCATACCAGTTTCTTGTTACTTCTTCTTTTTTTTGCATTACAGTATATCTGTTCACTTTTTATCCTCCTAAGATTTTATCATTTTTAGGATAACGGTCCTTTGTGGGAAAGGATTAATTACATTAAAAGATTATATATTATTTGTTTTTAATTGTCAAGTAAAAAATCCTTATATATTATAAATTTTCTTTGACTTTCAGTTTTTTTAAATAATTTAAATTCATATCGAAATTTTATTTTCATGTATAATCCGATTTGAAATTCAGATTTTTATAGATTTTCCTTTACCAGCTCATCAATTTTATATTCTTCGACTATTTTATTTATAACATTTGTTCTTTCTTCATTTGCTTTATTATTTAACAATCCGTTGGCTATCTGATTGTAAGCATCATTAGGTGTCACATTCCCCAGTTTCCCTTTTTCCGCTTCATATATATTTACTATTTCTTCATGTGTAACCTGTACTTTTTTTCTCACTTCCAAGTCAATGTAGTAATTTAAAAGAACATTATCTTTTATTATTTTCAGACTGTTTTTTTCTTTTTTTTCAAAATCCGCTTCTTTGGATTTTTCGGCTACTATTTTATTCAGTATAATATTTCTTATTACGTCAGGATTTCCTTGAGAAAATAAAATTTCTTTTTTTGTAACTTCCACTGTATCTCCCATTTCCTGTACTATTTTATTGAACTCTTCATTTTCAAGTGCTGCAACCTGCTGGTTCAGTAAATCTCTCTGGATTATATCTCTTGCTTGGGAAAAAGGAACATTCTGTGCATCAAACTGTGCTTTATTTTCATTGTAGATTTTTACAACTTCATCTGCATCTACGGATATCTTTTCTTCAATTTGTTTTGCCACAAAATATTTTGTCTTTTCATTATTATAGAAATAGTCCATTTCTTCCTGTTCCTGTTCTGAAAATTCATTTTTTTCAGCGGCTATGAGTGCGGCTTTATTTATGAAAGCCTGTCTTATTCCTTCTTCATTCCCTTTCAATACTTCCTTTTCTTCATCAGTTAATTTCAATTTTTTCATTTTTTCTCCTTAATTTTATTATTTATTTGATTTTCATTTTATTTTACATTATTTTTTCAATAATATCAATACTATTTATTCAACATTCTTGATAAAAATTCTTTAGTTCTTTCATGTGCAGGATTGTCAAAAATCACTTCGGGTCTGTCGTCTTCCACAATAACTCCCTGATCCATAAAAACTACACGACTGGAAACATCATGGGCAAAATTCATTTCATGAGTTACTACTATCATTGTAAGACCGCTACTTGCAAGATCCTTCATAACTTTCAGAACCTCTCCGACCATTTCAGGGTCAAGGGCGGATGTAGGCTCGTCAAAAAGTAGAACTTCAGGTTCCATTGCCAATGCCCTTGCAATAGCCACCCTCTGCTTCTGTCCTCCCGATATCTGGGAAGGCTTTGCATGAACATATCTTTCCATACCCACTTTTGTAAGGAGTTCTTTTGCAGTTTTCTCAGCTTCTTCACGGGATTTTTTCAGAACTTTCACCTGTCCTATTACACAATTGTCCAATACACTCAAATTATTGAATAAATTAAACTGCTGAAAAACCATTCCTACTTTTTCCCTTAATTTTATAAGAGGAACATTACCTGAAACTATATCTTTTCCGTGAAAAAGTATTTCTCCTCCGGTTGGTCTTTCCAGTAAATTGATACATCTTAAAAGTGTTGACTTTCCGCTACCTGAAGAGCCTATTATACTCACGACTTCCTTTTCGTATACATCAAAATTTATATCTTTTAAAACTGTTCTTTTACCGAAATCTTTTCTTATATTTTTAATTTCTATTACTTTAT
>JAUNKI010000170.1 GCA_030532815.1 Leptotrichiaceae bacterium | reverse complement strand
AATAAAAAAAGGAGAAGAGAAAGAGAGCAACTTTCAGGAAAAAATATAATAAAAGTGGAATTAGGAGGAAAGATGCAGACAAAAAGGAAGTTTACTCAAGAAGAACAACAGTAGGTAATTTGAAGTTTTATACTAAGCTTTTTCAAAGGGGATTGAAAAAATAGCAAATTTATATAAAATAAATTATAATTTTTATCCTGAACTTCTCAATAAAAATTTTCCAAGCATAAAATAAAAAAATATGTTATAATAATTTGTATCAATTTTATTGGAAAGAATATAATAATGTGGTTGAAAAGCATATTAATTAAGATTATTTAGTAAGATAAAAGGATATTAAATATTATAATTGAAAAAAGGAAAGAAGGTAAAAGAGTAAATGCAAAAATTTGAAGATTACGGATTGAGCAGGGAAGTGCTTGATGCGTTGGAAAAAAAAGGATTTGAAGAACCAAGTGACATACAGAAACTTGTAATACCGGAATTATTAAAAGAAAGAACACACTTAATAGGTCAGGCTCAGACAGGAACAGGGAAAACCGCTGCTTTCAGTATACCTATACTGGAAACAATGGAACCTGATAAAACGGTAAAGGCGTTAATACTTGCTCCTACAAGAGAATTGGCAAATCAGGTAGCTGATGAAATATATTCTTTAAAAGGAAAAAAAGACATAAAAGTATTAGCCGTATACGGAGGGGCATCAATTGAAAATCAGATAAAAAAACTCAAAGCGGGAGTTGATATCGTAGTAGGAACACCGGGAAGAATTATGGATCTTATGAGAAAAAAAGTTCTAAAGGTAAACTCTCTTGATTATTTTGTTTTGGATGAAGCCGATGAAATGCTGAATATGGGGTTTATTGAAGATATAGAACTTATTCTTGAGCAGACTAATGATGAGAAAAAAATGCTTTTCTTTTCGGCAACTATACCGAAAACTATATTAAGTATAGCTAAAAAATTTATGTCGGATTATAAGCTGTTGAAAGTAAAAAAAGAAGAACTGACTACTGATCTGACAGAACAGATATATTATGAAGTAAAACAGGAAGATAAATTTGAAGCTTTATGCCGTGTTCTGGATTATGAACAAAATTTTTACGGAATAGTTTTCTGCCGTACAAAATCCGAAGTGGATGAAGTTACAAATAAATTAAAAGCAAGAAATTATGATGCCGAATGTATTCATGGGGATATAACACAGGGATTAAGACAGAAAGCACTTGATCTTTTCAAGAAAAAAATACTGACGGTACTTGTTGCTACTGATGTTGCAGCAAGAGGAATAGATGTAAGTAATCTGACTCATGTCATAAATTATTCAATACCTCAGGAAGCGGAGTCTTATGTTCACAGAATAGGAAGAACAGGAAGAGCGGGACATAAAGGGATAGCTATTACTTTTGTTACACCAAGGGAAGCAAGTAAACTGTCACAAATTAAAAGAGTAACAAAAACAGACATAAAAAGGGAAAGCATACCTAACATAAAAGAAATTCTTAATGCTAAAAAAGAAGCTTTAATTGCTTATATAGACGAAATTATAAAAGAAGAGGATTATGTAAGTTATGAAGCACTTGCCGATAAGTTGATAGAAGGAAGAGAGCCGAAGCAGGTATTGGCGTCCATTTTGCGTCATGTATATGAAGATGAATTTTTACCTGAAAGTTACAGCGAGATAGAAGATGTAAAAGTAAAAATAGAGGATAAAACAAGACTGTTTATAGCTCTTGGAAGTAAAGACGGATATAATCCGGGAAGATTGCTTGACTTACTGAATAAAAAGGCAAAAACACCGGGAAGAAAAGTAAAAGATATTAAAATTATGGATAAATATTCATTTATAACAGTTCCTTTACAGGAAGCCGAGTATATAATCAGAGCTTTGAATTCTAAGAAAGATTCCAAGCCTTTAGTTGAAAAAGCTACAGGAGGAGCTTCTTCAGGGAAATCTGACGGGAAAAAATCCGGAAGCCGTTCCAAAGGAAAGAAAAAATCAGGGAAAGAAGGGGATAAAAAATCCAAAGATAAAAAATCATCTTCAAAATCCAAAGAAAAAAGTAAAAAGTCCGAAAAAGCTTCTTCAAAGAAGAAAAAAAGTAAGTAGTTTTAAAATATAGTTATAAGAAAGCTCAATATAATTTTTTAAGGAAAATTTATTGAGATTTTCTTTTAATTAAGATAAAAATATAAGTACAAAAATGTAGGAAAAGAGGAAAAAAATGAAAAAAATTCTGATAACGATTTTCATAATGATAGGAATTATGTCTTGCAGACATGAGAAAGTAAAAGTAAAAAGCTCCAAAGGGATAAGCGAAAAATTTATTCAGCATCTGGATACTCTGAAATCTGAAAACAATTTGAAAATAACAATGGGAGGGAAATCAATAACAATCGTAGGAAAAGAAACAAAAGTAGGTGATACTTTAAAAGCAGTTCCTCTGACTGTTAATTCAAAACTGGAAGATAAAAATATACTTGAAGATAAAGCTGTTAAAGTCATATATACTGCTCCTTCTCTTGATACGAAAGTCTGCTCCATACAGACGAAAATGCTGAATACTGCTGCTGAAAAATATCCGGATGTGAAATTTTATTCAGTGACGGTGGATACTCCTTTTGCACAGGAAAGATTTTGTTCAAGTAACGGGATAAACAGTCTTAAGCCTGCTTCTGACTATAAATATCATCAGTTCGGTATTCAGAACGGTCTTTTAATAAAAGAAGTCGGACTGCTTACAAGAGCTCTGATTATAACAGATGAAAATAATGTAGTAAAATATATTGAATATGTGAAAGAAGAAGGAAATGAAGCTGATGTGCATAAAGCGTTGAAATTTTTAGAAGAAAAAGTAATAAAAAAATAACTTAAATAAAAAGATGTAATGATTTTTATTAAACATATTCAAATTTAAAAAAATTTAAAAAATGAAATTAAAGACGGATTTAAATGTATGAATAATAATATTGCAGGATATTATAATGTTTAAACTTTTTTAGTTTATAGTAAATTTATAAAAAATATAATATTTAAAGTTTCAAATATATTTTAGAAAATAGGAAATGAAAATAAATA
>JAUNKI010000003.1 GCA_030532815.1 Leptotrichiaceae bacterium | reverse complement strand
TACAGCGAACGGGCATTTTTGAGCAATAGTAAAATTTGAGTTGACAGTATTTTGGCTCAACCTTTTTTACAAAAAAAGCGTGAAAACATCCTAAAATCCTATCCTATTTCCAAATCAAATTCCTGCAATTTTTTTCTCAAAATTGACGGATAATCAGCTTTTCTTTTTTCAGAAAGTATAACTGTAAATTCTTTTAAATTTCCGAAGTTGAAACTTCCTTCAGATTCAAATTTTCTGAGTTCGGTAATTAAAAATCGCTGAGTTGATATATTAATAATTGCTTTTTTCGTATTTCCGTCATTTGATTCAAAATTCATTACTTTTCCTGTATCGGAATCAATTCCCGCACAGCCGATAAATGATTTATCCACATTATATTTTACTATATTATTTATAGCTTCACTTCCTATTATTCCGCCTATTTCCTTATGGTAATCTCCACCGATTACTGTAAGTTTTATTCTGGAATTTTTATTGAACAATGCTGCAATACTCGGCATATTTGTAAAAAGATTCAGGGATTTTTCACTGTTGGAGAGATATTCTGCGGCAATATAGTTTATACTTGAAACATCAAAAAATATTCTTTCACCTTCATTAATATTTTCAATTATTTTTTTTGCAATTATTTCTTTCTGCTTTGTCCTGTTGATTATTCTATCCTCAAGAGTTATCGTGTGAACAAGTTCCTTTAACAGAATCGCCCCTCCGTGAGTTCTTTTTAATTTCCCTTCAAGTTCAAGTCTTTTAAGATCTTTTCTTATAATAACTTCCGAAACACGGAATTCTTCAGAAAGTTCATTTACTTTCACTTTTTTTTCTCTTTTTAAAATTTCCAATATTTTTTCCAGTCTTTCATCTAAAAACATGCCATATCTCCATATTATAATTTTTAATATCTGAACATAGGTCCATTTGAGCTGTTTACACTACTTCCGTTGACCCAACGCTTTAATATTGCTCCCTGTTTTGCTTTCAGATTGAGTTTCATTTTTCCCGTACCGCCTGTTTTTATAACAGTTCCTTTTATTAAATCCAGATATTTTTCATTCGGATAATCAGTCTGAATATCTATATTCTCACAATCACTGAAAGAATTATTTATTGCTACAATTATTGAACGCCCTTCGTTCGCTCTCTCATATACAACAAGTTCTCTATTGTTGTCCGCTATCAGTTCCTTGAATTTTCCATATATAAGAACTCTGTTTTCTCGTCTTATTTTTATTAATTTTCTGTACCATTGGTATAAATCATTATCCGATTTCTGAGAATATTTCTCTCCCTGATTTATATATGAAGGATTTTTTTCGTCATCATACATAAATTCTTCCCAAAGCATAGGCTTTCTGCAATAAGGATCCGTCGCTCCCCACATTCCTACTTCATCTCCGTAAAACAGCATAGGTGCACCTATATATGTCATTTGAAATATAGATATAAGTTTGAGTATATCTTTCGGTTTTATTTCACTCTGCTTCCAGTTAACAGTCGTGTTAGGGTGGTAATCTGAAGCAAGATCGGGTCTTATTCCGTTATAGCCCTTTTCAAGCTGTTTCCCTTCTTCCAGGTTTCTTCCTACACCGTCATTTACTATTCTTGAATAAAGTCTGTCAGTATCGTGAGAACCGTTTAAATTCTGCGATGCCTGTAATGACTGAAAAGGATACCATGTCCTTTTTTCTCTAAGTTCATTGAAAAAATCAGTCGCTTTCAGTTTATACCTGTCTCCGCCTTCTCTGCTCTGATTTATGAAAAATCCTATAACTGTTTTTAGCCATTCATAATTCATTACTGCATCAAACTTATTCCCTTCGTTTATATCTCCCGAAGCATTTCCCCACAATTCCGCAGTAATATAGGAACTCGGTTTGGCAGTCTTCACAACTTCCCGCCATTCGAGCCAGAAGTTCTGATTTTCAAGACAGTTGGGAACGTCCAACCTCCAACCGTCTATACCGTCATCTTCCTGCCAATTTTCAGATACTTTTCCGTCAGGCCCATACATCCATTTTCTCGTTATATTGAAAATATATTCTTTATATTCCTGATTAAACGTATTAAATTCAGGAAGAGAATCAAATCCCGCCCATGAATTGTATTTTATCCTTTTTTTATTGCTTATTACAGTTTCATATGCCTGTTTGTCCGACATATCATCAGTGACGGATACGTGTTGACTGAAATCATTGAATTTATACCATTCCTTATAAGGAGATTTTTCCCCGTCGGCAAGTACCATATTAAAAGACCAGTGTCTGTCACTACTGTGATTAAATACTCCGTCAAATATCACTCTTATACCGTTTCTGTGGAATTCTTTTATAAGATCCGCCATTATAAGGTCGGATTCGGTCCACACCCATGTTGACGGGTCTTCATTTTCTCCATATCCGTTTTTTCCTTTATTTTCACCTTTCAGACTCACTTCAAGAAGCTTAAGTTCACTGTTGTTAATCGCCTCTTTACCTAAAACATCTATGTACGATTTATTTCCGAACTTATTTTCTTTACTTATATCAACATTATGTCTGCTTCCGCTTGTTCTTACGGTTCCCAAGTCAGGAGATACATGTCTGAAATCATTGGCCCCGTATTTATGGTTCTGGTAGGAAAAGAATACGGGATTTAACCATACCGCATTAATTCCGAGTTCTTTCATGTAAGGAATTTTTTTCTTTATCCCTTCCAGATCTCCTCCGTACATTCTTGCATATTTCAAACTGTAATCAATTCCTTTTTCTCCTAATTTTTCCCATGTGACCTGTTTACTGAAATCCGCCGTCCACCTGTTTCTGTCAAATTTTCCATACAAATTGTTGTTTCTGTTCCACTTGTAATTTTCTACAAAGCTGTTTTCATGAAGTTCGTTTATTTTATAGGCTTCTGGACCGAATTCATTAAAAATAGGGTCATTGTAAGGATTTCCGTTATAAAACCTGTCAGGGAAAATATTATACCAGATCGCCTCTTTGGACCATTCGGGAATGTTGAATATTTCTATATCGTCATGTGTAGTCCTTACTGAAATTCTCTTGGGCTTTTTATAGCTTAATTCTCCGTTAAAATAAGCTTTTGTTCCTCCGTCCTCAAGAATAAAGAAATAAGATATTTTATCCGCTTTTCTTCCGAAATCTATTATTCTCTTGAAATAGTCAAATCCGTTTGTTCCGTCTTTAAATCTTTCAAGTTCATATATCATTTCATAATTGTCCTCTTCATGAAGTACAATACTTATATATGCTCTTTCCACATCTTCTGCCTGAGTTCTTATTGTAAATTCATACTCTCTGTCGGACAATTTATTAAAATATTTCAGACTTTTATTATTATGAACAATCGCTTTTAAATCAATGTTTCTGTCTACAGCTTCGTATACAAATTTTCCTGTACCCAAATCTCCTGCAGGAAACAATGCCCCGTTTTCTCCTATGATCAGTGTTTTATTTTCATTTTCAGGATACCATACGCCGTCTATCAGATATTTATACTCGTACACTCCTTCAGGAATTGCCAGAATTATTTCATATACAGTTCCTGACAGATGTCTTATAGGCTCTTCTTCCGGTATCCAATTATTAAAATTTCCCGACACTTCTATTTTTTCAGCTTTTTCCAGACCGAAATCGGATATATCCAGTTTCATACGAAAAAATTTTTTTTTGGACAGAATAAATAGCTTTTTATTGGGAACATATGACATTAAAACATCTATTCCGTTCTGAAATCCGGTTATAGCTTTCGGCGAAGCATTTTCCTCAACTATTCCTTCAAAATCAGTAGCAAAAGGAGCTGTATGACTGTAAGTAATACTTTTCAGAATTCCGTTTTCATCTTTTAATTCAAAAAAGTAGCTTCCTGATTCTACATTACTCCATTTATATATATATACTCCGTTTTTTATTTTTTTCAAATCCGCTTCTTTATAAAATTTATTATTTTTATATATCAGAATTTTACAACTCATAATTTTCTCCCTGTTTCTCACCGAGTATCAGTCATTGAAAAAACCCCGATACTCCCATTTCTTATTTCAGCTCAAAAAATACTTTATAAGCTCTGTATGTTTCATATAAATCGGCTTTGGAAGATATTTCAAACAATGAATGCATTGACAGCAGTGCAGGTCCTGCATCTACAGTTTTTATCCCGTAGTGTGCCAAATATTTTGCCACTGTTCCTCCTCCTCCTTCATCAACTTTCCCAAATCCTCCTGACTGATATTTTATTTTATTTTTATCAAATATCTGTCTTATTTCCTGTAAATATTCCGCATCGGCATCATTTGCCGAAACTTTTCCCCTGCTTCCTGTATATTTTGCAAAAGCAAGCCCATAGGACAGTCTTGCAGTATTATCCGCATCATGCACAGATTTAAATAAAGGGTTCATTGCTGCCGTCACATCTGATGACAGAGCTTTGGAATTCCATAATGTCTCCCTTAAAATCTGATCATTATAGTTTTTTTCAGTCATAAGAAGCATTTTCCCTATAATAAGCTCAGGCAGTGTCGCCTTCAGACTGGTGGAGCCTTCACTTCCGATTTCCTCCTTATCTGTCAGAAATGCCATTACAGTCTTATCATTATTTTTCACTTCATAAAGGGCCCTCAGAGAAGTATAGGCACATATTCTGTCATCCTGACCGTACCCTCCTATCATACTTCTGTCGATACCTACATCTCTCAGTTTTCCTGCAGGAACTATTTCCAGCTCTGCAGCAAAAAAATCGTCTTCTTCTATACCGTAATCTTTTTTCAGCTTATCCAGTACAAACTGTTTTGTCTGATGTTTTACATTTTTATCATTTAACGGAATATTTCCGAATAAAAGTTTGAGTTCCTCTCCCTGAATGACTTCTCCCGCTTTTCTTTCTCCCTGTACTTTATGTGCAAGATGCGGGAGCAGATCAGGAACACTAAAAACAGGGTCATTTTCATCTTCTCCTATTGAAAGTGTCACTTTTTTATTATTTTTCAGGTATACCACACCGTGTAGTGCAAGAGGAGTGGCAGCCCATTGATATTTTTTTACTCCTCCATAATAATGAGTATTCAAAAGGGCAAATTCTTCATCTTCCTTTATAGGATTGGGCTTTAAATCAAGTCTGGGGGAGTCTATATGAGACACTATCATATTAATACCGCTTTTTATATCTTTTCCTATTATTACCGCCACAATATTTTTGTCTCTGTTGTTATAGTAAACTTTGTCCCCTTTTTTCAATGTTTTTTTCTTATTAATATCTGTAAATCCGTTTTTTATGAGTTCTTTTTCCGTCACTGTTACAAATTCTCTTTCTGTCTTTGCCGAATTAAGATAACTTTTATACTCCTCCGCAAATTTAAAAATCTCTTTTTTTTCCTTTTCACTGTAGCTTTTCCATAAATTTTCCCTTGTCATAAATCTATCACAACCTTTCTTCTGTTAATATCTATTCTTATATTTTAATATTATTCATTTCGGATTATATATTTTACAATAAAATTCAAATATTCTCAAATATTTTTTCATAAAATTTTGAATACCGGAATTTTTCCCTTTATTCCTGTTTTATACTTTTACTGTATATTACAGTTTAACTATAATAACTATTCTATAATATTTTGATTTTCTCTTCAGTATTCAAATTTTACAGCATAAAAAACACATAAATAAATACCGTAAAAATATCTCTTTTATTTTTACGGTAAATGGACATTTTTGAACAACGGTAAACTTTAAACTGAACTATTCTTTTACAGACTAATTATTGTAATATTAAATGAAAAGTAAAAAAATTACACTTGGAATAATATATAATTTTTATAAAATATTTTTTTAGCAGCCGTGTTATAAATATAAACCGAGTACAACAAACCTCACTGAAATCTGATATAATTACGTAAACGGCTTTATATAAAAAATTTCCGTATAAAATAAAAATCATACAATTTTAAGTATCAGGACAAATTGTATTAAATATAAATTCGGGAACCGACTAAATCATATGATTATACTAAATGTACATGATACTGATAATTTTAATAAAATTAAAATATTAATTCAGTTTCCGTTACAATTACGGCAATGTTAATTTTATTGCTGTAATCGGAATTTAAGTATAAATAAAGCAAAAAAACTTTGAAAAATATATTTTAAAATATTTAACAGAAGATAATAAATAAACACTTTTAATTAAGGAGAATACAATGGAGCAGATATTAAAAAATAAAACTTATAAATACAGCTTAATTTTTTCTACTGTATTATTTATTAATTTTATCAGTTTTAATTTAATAAAAAGAGTAATTTTCAAGCTGTATTTCAATATAGATTTGTCGATAATTTTTTCAATTTTGGAAAGAGGATTTACTGAGAAATTCATAAATAAAATAATTACAACGAGCATAATTACAATAACAGTTTTAATCATACTAATTATAGCATATTTTATCTGTATGATTAAATTATATCAAATGACAAAAAAAGAAATAAACAGATATATGTCAAATATCAGTAAACTGTATCTTGTTATGATTTTATGTTCCGGTTTTTTCTCCGATGAAAGATTAATCCGAATTTTACATAAATAAAAAAGCCGTTTTAACAATGGTGTCTATTTCCGTCATAATTAAAACAGCTTTTTATTTTTCAAATTATTTATTTCATTTCTTTCAGTTTTTCTTCAAGCTTTTTCCCTTCTTCCTCATATCCCGGTTTTCCGAGCAATGCAAACATATTCTTTTTATAAGCTTCTACTCCCGGCTGGTCAAAAGGATTTACTCCTGCCAGATATCCGCTTACTCCGCATGCCTTTTCAAAAAAGTAAAATGCATATCCTAAATGATAAGGTGTCATTTCAGGTATATTTACTGTCAGATTGGGAACTCCTCCGTCAATATGTGCAAGAATGACTCCGTCAGTAGCCTTTTTATTTACATAATCCAATGTTTTTCCTGCTATAAAATTCAGACCGTCAAGATTTTCCTCATCGCTTTCTATTATATAGTCGGTTTCAGGTCTGCCCACGGAAATAACCGTTTCAAACATTATCCTTTTCCCTTCCTGAATATATTGACCTAAAGAATGAAGATCCGCAGAAAAGTCCACCGATGACGGATACAGTCCTTTTCCGTCTTTTCCTTCGGATTCTCCGAACAGCTGTTTCCACCATTCAGAAAAATAATGCAGTTTAGGTTCGTAGTTTACGAGGATTTCCACATCTTTTCCTTTTCTATGTAAAATATTTCTTACAGCCGCATACTGCAATGTCTGATTTTCTTCCATAGAACCCGCCTCATAGTCTTTCATGGCATCAGCCGCTCCCGACATAAGCTCATCTATGTTTATTCCTGCTGCTGCTATAGGAAGCAGACCTACTGCCGTCAGTACCGAAAATCTTCCTCCTACATTATCGGGTACCGCAAATGTTTCATATTTTTCACTGTCTGCAAGAGTTTTCAATGCTCCTCTAAATTTATCCGTAGTAGCATAAATCCTTTTTCCTGCTTCTTCTTTTCCGTACTTTTCTTCAAGGATTTTCTTAAACACTCTGAATGCTATTGCCGGTTCAGTTGTTGTTCCCGATTTTGAAATGACATTTACGGAAAAATCTCTGTCCCCTACCAGTTCTATAAGATGGTTCATATACGTGCTGCTCATATTCGTTCCTGCAAAATAAATTTCAGGTGTCTTTCTTTTTTCCTTAGGCAGGTTATTATAAAAGCTGTGGGACAGAAACTCGATTGCAGCTTTTGCTCCTAAATATGATCCGCCTATTCCGATTACTATTAAAACTTCCGAATCATTTTTTATTTTTTCTGCAGCTTTTTTAATTTTTTCAAATTCTTCCCTGTCATAATTTTGAGGTAATGAAACCCAGCCCAGAAAATCATTTCCGGCTCCTGTTCCTTTCATCAGTACTTCATTTGCCAATTCAACATAAGGCTTTATCTGATTAAGCTCTTCTTCATTAAAAAATTTCTTTGCAAATTTGTAACTAAAGTTCAATTTCATTGTTATTACTCCATTTCTATATATTTTCCTTTAACCCCTTTATTATATACTATTTTAAAAAATTTAAAAACTTTTCAGCCTGTTTTTTCAAAGCTTCTTTATTTTCTTCAGATAATTCAAGTTCATTTGTCTGAAATGCCTCTGCAGGAACCGAAATTCCCGTTCCGATTTCATCTATGACTTCAGCTCTTATAAATCCCAGTAATTTAGCCAAACTTTCTCTTGCCCCTGCTGCTGCAGATTTCCCAGCTGCTCCGCTGATTGTTACAAATTTACCTGATATTGCAGTAGGCTCCTGAAAAGCAAAAGGCTTTAACGGACGGGACAACCAGTCCAGTAAATTTTTCAATACTCCGGGTATATTATAATTATATTCAGGGGTAAATATCCATATCCCGTCAGCAGAACTTACTTTTTCACGCACTTTTGCAACTTCCTCAGGCGTGGGAAATTCCATATCCTGATTCATATAAGGAAGTTTTGAATATTCCAGAAATTCTACATCAGCTCTATCCTCAACTATTTTTTCAACATATTTTGCCACTGTTGAATTAAAAGATTTTTCTCTTAGTGAACCTATAATAAATAAAAGATTTTTCTTATCCATAAAAATTCCTCCTCATTCTTAATTAATTTATTTAATTTTTGAATAATATTCTTTATTATTCAGCTACTAATATTCAATAAAATTTCTTAAACTGATTTTATATATTAAACAGATAAAAGATTTTAACTTATATTAACAGATTTCCCTACAGTTATTTTATCACTAATCGACAATAATGTCGATGTGTTTTTTTAATTTTATTTTCTTAAGTAAAAGCTAATTACTATTCACCAAACTTTATTCTTTTCCGCGAGGGCTCATTGCCCCATCACACTCCGACTACCGACTTAGTTCAACCCTTTTTTGTAAAAAAGGCTGAACCAAAAAACTTCCGACTCAGATTATTTCTAGCTCAAAAACACTTCATTCACTAAAAAATTACAAACTCGCTCCGCTCAGACAGTGATTTTTCTTTACGTTCATTTTCGTATTTTTTTTGTTGAAATAATTTGAATGTCGGATTTTTATTATAATTTAAGTATATACTTCACTATCATCACAATCTCATTATACTTTTATTTAAAGCTATTTCATATATTTTTAGTTGAATCCTTTTTCTAGCACTATTTTTTACTTTCACTTACCTTTTTATATATAAGTTCAACATATTTTTCAGCTGCTTCAGGTTTCGGATGAACACCGTCTTTATAGAAATATTCTTTTTTACCTTTTGCGTAGGAATACCAATCTATAATTTTCACATTTTTATACGTTTTCCCTGCATTTTCAATTATTCTGTTAATTCTTTTTTCCCATGAACGGGCAACAACTGAATTTACAAGATAAACTTCACTGTCATTTAATATTTCCATTACTTTATCCATATCTTCCATAGAAAGTGCTCCGTTTGTTCCGAGAGCAATTACAACTATTTTATTCAAGTCACCTTTACTTTTAAATTCATTCAGCAACTCCGGCAGTTCGGAAAACTGTCTCCCCACTTTTACGCTTATTACACTATTCGGATATTTCTTTTCCAACACAGGTTTTGCCATTTCCAGAACGGAATCTCCGATAAACAGTATCCTTCTTTCATCAGTATCTTTTGATTTCTTATTTTCTTCGTCATTATTTTTTTCCGAATTTTCGGAAATCTTATTTTCCGAAACGTCTTTTTCGGCTGTTTCAATTTTTTCCACTTTTTGTATTTCCGACTGTACCGACTTCATTTCCTCCAAATCTTTATTTACATATTCAGGTGAAAAAAACAGAAATAATATTATAATTCCCGCCATTACATAGCTTAAATTTCCTCTCTTTTTTTTCTCGAAAATATAGTAACTTACTTCGGAAATTATTATTAAAAGAAAAATTTGCAGTACAAACTGATAAAAAAAACTTATTTTCGACCATTTAAAAAATTCTCTCATAAATATCATTAACGGATATTGCCACAAATAATACTGATATTCATGTCTTCCCAGCGTCGAAAGAATTCTCTTGGTAAATTCCGAAAAAGGAATTTTTAACTTTTTCAATTTTAATCTGGAACAGAATATTACGGTAAATCCCGTTAAAATACTCGTTAAATAAAGTAATCCATAATAATTTAAGCTGTTTTTATAATCAACCGTTAAAGAAAACAGTATTAAAGAAACAAGACCCGTTAACCCTGCCGACAGTATTTTCAGTTTTTCATTTTCGGTTTTTATTACTCTTTTTTCATAAATCGCCGCCATTCCTGCTCCTATAAAAAATGAAAAGGCTCTCGTGCCGGTTCCGTAATATATTACAGAAATTTCCGTTCCTTTATAGTATTTATAAGCCATATAAAAAGCGGATAAAATACTGAGAGTAAAAAACACCGAACTTATTTCAATATTTTTCAATTTCAGTTTTTTCAGCCCTTTTAAAAGAAAAGGAAACAGAATGTACATCTGTATCTGAAAAGACAGAGCCCATATATGAGTTAAAGGTAAGATCACATTGTAAGTATCAAAATAGGATATCCCCGACATTCCCTGATATATGTTGCTCAAACCCGTTACAGAAAAAAATACGCTGTTCCTGTATTTTTCGTCCAATCCTCCGTTCATAAAAAAAAGCAGAATAGTGGAAACAGTTGTTACAGCCAGAAGGCTCGGATAAATTTTCCCCATTCTTTTTCTTATTACGTTAAAGCATGAAAAGTCTTCCGACATTAATGTTTCTGTAAGAAGATATCCGCTCATAACGAAAAATACAACTACTCCTATATACATTCCCTTATACGGAAACCAGTGATACAGACATATCATAATAAGGGCAACTGCTCTTAAAATATCAATTCCGACTATTCTTTTCTTTTTTTCCATCAGTTTTCTACTCCTTTGATTATAGCAAATTATAGCAGAACCCGTATTAAATTACAATATATTGAAAACAAAAACTGCCGTATTTAACGGCAGATATATATTACATTATTAATTTTAAAGTGGCTGGGCTGAATGGATTCGAACCATTGCATGCTGGAGTCAAAGTCCAGTGCCTTACCGCTTGGCGACAGCCCAATCTGATCTTCTCAAAGAAAATTCTCATTATCCTCAAGACAAGTGATATTATATATAATTTTTTTCTAAATGTCAAGTCCTTTTTTATTTTCTCAGTACAATTATCATTTTTCCTTCTGTAAAATTTACATTGCACATATTTTTTTCAATAATATTACTGACAAGTCTTGATGACTTCCTTTCCACATTTACACTATCAAGCTCGTATTTAAATCCTTTAAGAGAGAGTTCCTTTATGACGGTATCCAAAGGAATTATGGAAAATCCCCAATTTTTCTTATTTTTTATTGAAAATGATTTTTCTTTGTAAAATATTTCTTCATTTTCTGTCAGAATTGTCAGATTTTTATAATTTTCCATAAGAAAAATATTGTTAAGAGTAAAATCCGTCCTTTTTCCTAAAGCCCCAAGTACATTTATCGAATTAAACTTAAAGTTTCCCTCTTCTTCAATCTCTGTCGTCTTTTGAAGAATAAGTTCAAAATCGGTATAGTCTTTTTCAGGACTGTATTTTAAAATATTTACTCCCTGTTTTTTGTAATAATTTAAAATTTCACTGTTTACGGAATCCAGATCTCCGACTATATATAAAGGTTTTTTATTATATTTATGTGCAAAATTTGCACCACCATCTGCACACATACAAACTGTATCATCATCAAAAAGACTGTCTATAAATCTTTGTGAATATGTATATTCTCCATTTAAAAAAATTACACAGTTTTTCATATTTCAGACAACTCCTTCAGCAAAAACTCTTTTCCTAAGGGTTCATTGCATTGCTACTCTATCCTCACACTCCGACTTAACCTCAAAATATGATTTTACCCGTACTTTCTGTTACTACAATTTCATTTAAAACCATTTCTATAATTTTCAGTTCTTCTTCAACATTCAAATTTTACAGCATAAAAAATGCGATGAGTGAACGTTGTAAAAACATTCTTTTTGTTTTTACAGTGAGCGGACATTTTTGAGTGTCGGTAAAATTCGAGTTGAATTGTTTTTTGACTCGGAGCTGTCTCATAAGTCAAAAATAATTCTCTAACTATAAATACTATATATTTTTAAAAATTAAAAAACATTATTTTTACTGATTTTATAAAAATAGAAAAATATATAAAATTTATGATTAAGTATGTTTTTATATCTTATGAGACAACCCCAAGTATAATTCAATTACTGCCTTAACTCCGCCGAATAATCTTTTTTCACTTTTTCAAGTATTTTTCCGATAATATTGTTTATTTCCTTTTCTTCAAGGGTTTTTGACTTATCTCTTAAAAGTATGCTTATAGCTACACTTTTCTTTCCTGTGTCCACTCCTGCACCTCTGTATATATCAAACAGTTCGACCTTTTCGACTTTTTTATCGATTTTTTCAATTGTACGTAATACGTCTCCTACCAAAACGCTTTCATTCATTACTAATGCAATATCTCTTGGTACAGCCGGATACTTAACAATTTCCTGATATGAAAACGGCTTTCTAATATATTTTTTAATCAGATCAATATTAAATTCTCCCACAAGAACTGACTTTTTCTTCAAATCAAAATTTTCCAGTACATCAGGATGAATTTCCCCGAAACTTCCGATATATTCATTTCCTACAAAAATATCCGCCGATCTTCCAGGATGAAATACATCCTGCACCGATCTTTTCAATGAATAATTTTTAAAATTCAGCTTTGAGAAAATTTCCTCTGTGACTCCCTTTAAGTCGTAGAAATCATAAGGTAACGGTTTGGGATTCCATAAAGTTTTGTCACTTTCTCCTGCCAGAATAATACCCAACTTGACCTGTTCCTTAGCAAGTTCCGTATCTTTTTCAAAAGTACGGGAAACTTCAAAAAACCTTATGTTTTCAATATTTCTGTTTATATTGTCCTTGGCATTTTTTATTAGACTGTAAAGTAGAGTAGGCCTCATTACCACAAAATCCTCTGTTATAGGATTTGAAATATTAATCAGCCTATCTTCGGAAACTCCTTTAAATCTAATATTATCAAGGGCATTTTCGGGTATAAAGCTGTAATTGATGACCTCTTTCAGTCCCGTATCTGCCGCTATATTTTTTACGGTATCGGTAAGTCTCGTAGTATCAAGAACCGTATTTTCGTTTATGTCCACTTTAGGCAGAATATTTTCTATATTGTCAAAACCGTACATTCTTATTATTTCCTCGAAATAATCCTGTTCAACTTCCAAATCACTTCTGTACGAAGGAGCAGTCAATGTCAGAGTTTCTCCGTTATCAGCAACTTTTATTTCAAGGTTTTCAAGAATTTCCGTAACTTTTTCTTTCGGTATTGTTTTTCCTACAAATCTGTTAAGCCTTTGAAAATTAAGTGCTGCTATTTTATTTTCATGCGGAACAGGATAAATATCGGTATATCCTTTTAAAATCTCTCCTCCCGCCACTTCCTGTATAAGATTGGCAAGCCTGTTTATGACTTTTACTGCATTTTCCTTATCTACTCCTCTTTCAAACCTGTAGGAAGAATCGCTTGACAACCCGAGCCTTCTTGAAGTTTTTCTTATATTCTGAGAATTAAACTGTGCTACTTCCAATAGGATATTTTTTGTATTATCGGTAACTTGGGAATTTTGACCTCCCATTATTCCTCCCAGAGCTAAAATCTTTTCCGTATCGCATATGACGATATCTCCTGTTTCCAGCTTTCTTTCCTGATCGTCAAGAGTAACAAGAGTTTCGTTTTCCTTTGCAGCTCTTACCGTTATTTCATTTCCCGTTATTTTATCCAAATCAAAAACATGGCTTGGATGGTTCATTTCCATAAGGACAAAATTTGAAGCATCTACTATATTGTTTATACTTCTCAATCCTACTGACTCTATCCTTTCTTTAAGCCATTTCGGACTTTCCTTTACTGTTACGCCTTTTAATATTTTTGCCGTATATCTTTCGGACAATTCTTTATTTTCTATGAAAACTTTTACATTATCATCTGTTTTTTCTTCTATTTCGTTTTTTATATCTGTTTCAGGATATTTTACATTTTTTCCGTAATATGCCGAAAGCTCCCTTGCAATACCTATATGAGAAAGACAGTCAGGTCTGTTTGGAGTTATTTCAAGCTCAAACACAGTATCATCTATTCCGAGATAATCTTTTAAAGGAATTCCTACAGGAGCATCTTCAGGTAATATTATAATCCCGTCTTTATCACTTCCTATCCCCAGCTCATCTTCGGAACAGAGCATTCCGTTTGATTCCTCTCCTCTTATTTTCCCTTTTTTTATTTCAAAATTCTCTCTCAATTTTGCTCCGACCTGTGCCAGTGCTACTTTATCTCCTGTTTTATGATTGGTAGCTCCGCATACAATCTGTAAAATCTCCTTTCCGTTATCTACTTTACAGAGAGTCAGACTGTCTGCATTAGGATGTTTTTTTACTTCTGTCAGAAGAGCCGTTACTACATTTTTGAGATTTCCACCTCTAATTTCGATTTTTTCGACTTCCTGACCTATCATAGTGAGAGATTTCTCCATTTCTCCTATTTCTATTCCGTCCAAATCTATATACTGCTTTAACCAGTTTAAAGAAATCAGCATTTTTTCCTCCTTATTTTTTATCTAAAAACTCCTTCAGCAAGTTTACCATTAAATCGAAACTTTGAATAAATATTTTATTCTTACTGAATATTACTTTATTTTCATTATCAATTATTGACAGTGTTCCTGCCAAATCCTTTTTAACATTTTTTATATCATTCATGGAATAAATTTTATCTCCGATTTTTATCCCTGAACTGTAAATAGTCACTTCTTCCTTAATATCCATATTTTTCAGACCGTCTATTATTTTATTTTCATTGAGTCCGAACTTGGATTTTACCATTTCGGCTTTATTTAATATACCAAACTTTCTTTGTCCTCCGTTTTTTATATTTTCAATTTCAACGGGAAGAACCTCTTTCAGATAATCCTGAACAAATATATCGAAAACTTTTGACCCGAGTCTTGAAGTAAGGATATATTTATCTTCCTTTCCTTCTATTATCATATACTGTACATCTTTCCTAAAAACTTTCCAAATCGAAAAATAATAATTTTTCACATCTTTATAAGGTACTTTAATATTTCTTCCCGCATCTTCAAAACCTTTTTCGTAAAATATATAATTTCCTGCAAGTTTCTTTTCTCTTACATAGTTGAGCAGATGCAGTCCGCTTGATAAAACAAGTCCCAGCCCTATCCATAACAGTATATTTGAATCTTCCTTTTTACTTATAAAAGTGAGAATAACTAAAAATATCCCTAATATCAGGCTGAGCACCGCCATAAATAATTGTTCAAATTTTATCCACGGAGAAACTGTTATTTTCTTTTTTTCCAATCCCAATTCCACTTTTATTTTTCTCCTTAATATTCTAAATCTTAATTTACCGCTTATTTATTTTACGTTTTAAAACTGATTTAAAAACCTTATATCATTTTCAAAAAATGCCCTTAAATCATCTATTCCGTATTTCAGCATTGTAATTCTTTCCAGTCCCAGACCGAAAGCAAATCCCTGATATTTTTGGGGATCTATCCCTACTCCTTCAAGAACCTTCGGATTTACCATTCCGCTTCCGAGTATTTCAAGCCAGCCTGTACCTTTACAAACCCGACAGCCTTTTCCCTTGCATACTCCACACTCCACATCCATTTCCGCAGAAGGTTCGGTAAACGGAAAAAAATGAGGTCTGAATCTTACATTTCTCTCTTTTCCGAATATTTTCTTTACAATATTTTCAAGTATTGCCTTAAAATTTGCAAAAGATACGTCTTCTCCTATCATAAGTCCTTCCATCTGATGAAACATAGGTGTGTGGGACACATCATAATCAGGTCTGTATACTTTTCCTATGGAAACCATTCTGAAGGGAGGCTTTCTGTCCAGCATGTATCTTATCTGCATTCCCGATGTCTGTGTTCTGAGCAGTACGTCGTCCTGAATGTAAAATGTATCGGACAGCTCCCTTGACGGATGTGTTTTCGGTATATTCAGAGCATCAAAATTATATTTCGTATACTCTATTTCAGGTCCGTCAACTATATCAAATCCCATATCCGAAACTATTTCCTTTATTTCCATAACCGTTTTCGTAAGAGGATGTAAGGAACCTTCGTCAGCTTTCCTTCCGGGCAATGTAATATCCAACGTTTCATTTTTCAGTCTTTCCTGTTTCGCCTTTTCTTTAAGTTCATTCATCTTTTCATCAAATTTATCCTGTAAAACGGTTTTTATTTCATTGGTTACTTTTCCGAATTCAGCTCTTTTTTCGACGGCTATTTCTCCCATTCCTTTCATTATAGCCGTAAATTCACCTTTTTTCCCTAAAATCTTGACTTTTAAATCATTCAGTTCATCAAGAGTACTGATGTTATCCAGTTTTTTTAGTACTTCCTCCCTTAAAAGGGATATTTTTTCCAGCATATTTCCTCCTTATTAACACTGCTTTTCCAAATATTATTCAATATTTATTTTTTAGATTTTGTTATGATTATATCACAAAATGACATATATTGGTACCTTGAGATTTCTCTTTTATTTTTTCTCAATTTCTGTTACAATCTCTACGAGAGAAAATTTTATACTCGGGAAAGGAAAAAATGAAAATAATATATATTGTAGTAGGGTTTACTGCTTTAGGTCTGGGAATTACAGGAGTTTTTCTTCCCATACTTCCGACCGTCCCTTTTCTGCTTCTGGCAAGCTTCTGTTTTTCAAAAGGATCCGCCCGTTTTCATAACTGGTTTATAAGGACGGATCTGTATAAAAATCATTTGGAAGATTTTGAAAAAAACAGGAGTATGACTTTAAAGGGAAAAATAGGTCTACTCGCTTTATCAAGTACAATGCTTGCTTTCCCTATTTTTATAACTAAGAATAACTATTTACGTTTTTTTCTTGTTTTGCTTGTAATTTTTAAATATTACTACTTCATATTCAAAATAAAAACTATAAAAAAATAGCCTTAATGTATAAAAGGCTATTTTTTTATCAATAAACAGTTTTATTTTATAAAAATGGCGGAAGTAGAGGGACTCGAACCCACAAGACGTTTAACCGCCCACAGCTTTCCAAGCTGCTGCCCTACCATTAGGCGATACTTCCGTAAAACTTCCACAGAAATTATTATACTAAACTTAAACTTAAAAGTCAATGGAATAATTATTTTTTCCGTGAGGGCTCATTGTCGCCCTCACTCTCCGGTTATCAGCTACAAAATTTTTTCGTAAAATTTGGATTGAATTGTTTTTTGCGAAGCTTTTTTTCCAGGTGAATTGTCAAATCAAATGCAACACTTAATATAAGTAACCGAAAAATAATTCGTTAAATGTTCAATTCTATGAGTAGTTTTTTTCTGTGTTGCACTTGTTATTATAATTCATATTCTCCGACATTCAAAATTTTTCCAAAAAAATATGAAATTATGCCGATAGGAAAAACAGCTGTCTGAACGTAGTGAGTTTGCTGTTTTTCAGGCATAATGAGTATTTTTGAAGATTAAAAAAATTTTGCAGTCGGTAACGGGAGTATGAGGGCGGCAATAAGCCCTCATGAAAAAAAACATAAATTTATTTTTTTACTTTCCTTATGACATCTATAATACTTCCGTCTCTATATTCCACTACTGCAACAATTTCATCAGTAAATTCTATAGGCTTAGGTTCTCCTACTAAAAATTTCGCCTTTTCTATAAGCTCATCCATTTCTATAAGCTCAAGTCCTGCTTTTTCAAATTTTTCCTTTAAATCAGGTCTTAAAGGATTTACCGTAATTCCGAGCTCTGTTACGACAACATCCACTGTTTCTCCCGGTGTTACTACGGTCGTAACTTTGTCCATTATAGTTGCGAGCCTTCCTCTTATGAGAGGAGCCACCACTACGGACATTTTAGCCATAGCCGCCGTATCCGAATGCCCTCCTGACGCCGCTCTTATTATCCCGTTTGAACCTGAAATGACATTTACATTAAAATCCCTGTCTATTTCCAACGCACTTAAAATTACGAAATCCAGTCTGTTCACCCCTGCCGATTTATTAAAAGGATTTGCATAAAAATCGGCACTGATTTCCTGATGCAGACTATTTTTAGTAAGAGATTCCACCCCTCCGAGATCAAAATCCTGAACGTCGAATATTTTTCCTACGAGACCTTCTTCCAGAAGTTCTGCAAAGGCTTTAGTTATACCTCCCAGTGCATAACTGCATTTTATTCCTCTTTTTACCAGTTCCTCTTTTATAAATCTCGTAACCGCAAGGGAAGCCCCTCCTGTTCCTGTCTGCATTGAAAATCCGTCAACAAAATATCCTGATGCCAGCATTGCTTCAAGAACTTTTTTAGCTATAAGAAGCTCCTTAGGATTTGAAGTAAATCTCGTAGCTCCGCTCATTATTCCGTTTGAATCTCCTATTTCATCCACAGTAACTACATAATCGACTTTAGTCTGAGGAATACTCACAGGATAATTCGGATAATCCACGAGAGTATCAGTAATTACAACTACTTTATCGGCATATTCCGCATCCACCATTGCGTATCCCAAAGAACCGCATACCGATTTTCCTACTACTCCGTTACTGTTTCCCATACAGTCTGAAGAAGATGCTCCTATAAATGCCACATCTATTTTCAAATCTCCTTCGACAATGGCTCTTGCTCTTCCTCCGTGAGATCTTATTACGGCCTTTGTCGGAAGTATCCCGTCTGATATTCCTTTTGCCAGTTCTCCTCTAAGCCCGCTGCTTTCTATTCTGTCCACTACTCCGTTTTTTATATGTTCAACCATACATTCATGAGCTCCTGTAAAGGAACTTGCCGCAACTCTTATATTTTTAAATCCCATTTCAGCTATTACACCCATTACAAGAGGTAAAACTTTATCTCCGTCTCTGAAATGATGATGAAAGGAAACTGTCATGCCGTCTTTCAGTCCTACTTTTTTTATTACTTCCTTTAATGAGGAAACTGTTTTATCTCTTCTTACTCTGTCTTTCAGATTTTCCCCTTCTTGCATTGTTCCTTCAGGCTGAAGGGCAAAAGGAGATGTGTACACTTTTCTGTTTTCATAGCCTTTTATATTTTTTAAAATTTCTTCGGTAACTCTTGCGTTTTTCATGACATTATTCATCTCCTTCCATTTTTATTCCTGCCGCCTTTGCCAGATTAAGTATATGCTGTGCTCTTTCTATAATAGGTTTGTCTATCATTTTCCCGTCTACCGTAAATACTCCCTTTCCTTCTGCTAAGGCTTCTTCAGTCGCTTTTATTATTCTTAATGATTTTTTTATGTTTTTTTCGTCAGGAGTATAAACTTTATGTATTAATTCTATCTGTCTCGGATGAATAAGTGACTTTCCGTCAAATCCCATCTGTTTTATCATTTGAGCTTCTTTTATAAATCCTTCGTCATTGTTCACATCTGAATAAACAGAATCAACTGCTGCTATCCCTGCCGATCTTGCAGCCATTACAATCATGGCTCTTCCCATCATCATTTCCACTCCGTCAGCAGACCTCGTAGTCTTGAGATTTGTCACATAATCTTCTCCTCCTATTGCCATCCCGATAAGCCGTGGAGAACATTTTGCAATGGAAAGCGCATTTAAAGCTCCGAGAGGACTTTCTATCGCCACTATTATTTTAGTTTTTCCTACTTCTATTCCCGCTTCCCTTTCTATTCTTTCTATATGTTTTTCAACTTCATAAACATCTTCAGGTGTGTCGGTTTTGGGTATTCTTATAACTTCTATTTCGGCTCTTACCATTGCTTCCAAATCCTGTATGCCGAATTCCGTATCGAGAGAATTTATTCTGACAACAGTTTCGACACCTGCTTCCTTATAAAGGGGTCCCAATTTTTTTATCATATTAAACAGCAGACATCTTGCCGAATCCTTTTCAGTTATTGCTATGGAGTCTTCCAGATCAAACATAACCGAATCAGGTCTGTATAAATACGAATCTCTTATTATTCCCGGATTATTTGCGGGAACAAAAAGCATTGATCTTCTTAATTTCATTTTTTCCTCCGTTCTTTTTTATGTCCAGTTATTATCGTCCCTTATATTTTATTCCCACATAAATTCCTTGCTTTGTGCAGCTCTCATTACAGCTGTCTGAAGCCTGCTTTTTATAACTACATCCAGTGCTCCCTTATCATCAAGAATGACTTTTGCATCTTTTATTCCCATTTCGTTTAAAGTTTCATTTACAACTTTTCTTATATCGTCTCCGTACTGGTCTTCAACTGTACTTTTCAGATCCAGCTCTATACCTGAAACTCCCGGTTCTATAACGACATAAATATCGCTTGATTCCAGAGTTCCTGCAACGGCTCTTACCTTTAATTCCATTTTTCCTCCTATTCCGTAAAATTCCTATGTATAAATCATCTTTTATTTAAATATAATCAATAATGCTCCTGCGGCAACTGCCGAACCGATTACTCCTGCCACATTAGGTCCCATAGCATGCATGAGAAGGAAGTTTCCCGGATCTTCTTCCTGTCCTACTTTCTGTACAACTCTTGCAGCCATAGGAACTGCCGAAACTCCTGCCGCTCCTATCATAGGGTTTATTTTCCCTCCGCTCAATCTGCACATAAGCTTACCGAACAATACTCCTCCTATCGTTCCGAATGAAAAGGCAAAAAGACCCAGAGCGATAATTTTCAGTGTTGCAAAATTCAGAAATGTATGTGCATTTGCAGTTGCTCCTACCGTTATTCCCAATACTATGGTTATACAGTAAAGCATGGCTCCTCTAACATGTTCCACGAGATTAGGTACAAGTCCTGCTTCTTTTATGAGATTTCCGAGCATGAGCATTCCTACGAGGGGGGCAGATGAAGGTACAAGAAGTATGACTACAACTGCTACTATTATAGGAAACAGTATTTTTTCCCTTTTACTCACATTTCTCAGCTGAACCATTCTGATTTTTCTTTCTTTTTCAGTTGTCAGCATTCTTATTATAGGCGGCTGTATTACAGGCACAAGTGCCATATAGGAATATGCCGCAACTGCTATAGGTCCCAGTAAATGAGGTGCCAGTTTGGTTGTCAGATATATTGCAGTAGGTCCGTCAGCTCCTCCTATTATTCCTATGGAAGCAGCTTCCCTTCCTGTAAGCCCGAGTAATATCGCCCCTAAAAATGCCACAAATATTCCGAACTGGGCTGCCGCTCCGAGCAGCAGGCTCTTCGGATTTGCTATTAAAGGACCGAAATCAGTGGATGCTCCTATTGCCAGAAAAATCAGCGGCGGATAAATCCCCATTTTTACTCCCTGATATAAATAATAGAGAAGTCCCCCCGGTTCCATCAGACCTTCTTTAGGAACTCCCGGTAAATTTACAAGGAGCATTCCGAAAGCTATAGGAAGCAGCAGATAAGGCTCATATTCTTTTTTTATTGCTAAATACAGCAAACCCAACGCTACAATAATCATAATAAACTGATTTAAAGTAAGCATTGATATTCCTGTTGTCTTATAAAGGGTTAACAGTAATTCCATTTTTTTCTCCTTTCTTTAAATTATGCTATTGTAATTAATGTATTTCCTGTTTCTACTGTATCTCCTTTTGCCACGCTTATGCCTGATACTGTACCGTCTACAGGGGCTACTATAGGGTTTTCCATTTTCATGGCTTCCAGTACAAGGAGAGTTTCTCCCGCTTTTACTTTCTGTCCTACGGAAACGTCCACATTTAATACAAGACCCTGCATCGGAGCTTCCACTTTTGTTCCTCCTGCAGAAGATACATTAGCTCCGACTGATTTTACTTCCTCCTTTTTCGGAGAAGCAGCGGCTTCTATTTTTCCTTCTTTTTCATTTACTGACTCCACTTCCACTTCATAAACTTTTTCCCCTATTTTTATTTTGTACATTTTTATCATAGTCGATCTCCTTATAAAAATATATTTACGTTTTTTCAGGATAACGTCCGATCCTTTTACTGTTTTTTATTTAATTCCTACATACTAATTGATTTCTCTTATTGATTTCACCCTCACATATGCATTGTCATCTTCACCTGCGGCTTCTATTACCGCCACTGTCACAGCTGCGAGCATTTTATCATCTTTTATATCTTCAGGACTCATCTTTTTCTTATTTTCCTCAACAACAGGTTTAACCACAGCAGGCTGCTGCTTCTTTACTTCCTTTTCCGAAGGAATATATTTAAAAAGAGATAAAATAAAAGAAATCAAAATCAATACCAAAAATACTACCGTCATACTTATTGCCGTTACAAATAATGCTTCAGTCAATGTTATCGGCGAACTTCCATATATTATTCTCATATAAATTTTCCCTTTCCTTTAAAATATTACATTTATTGTCTGCTCTTTTACCTCTTCTTTTTTTTCTTTTTCAGGATTATTCCTGTTTTCCAGATAAGGTCGGGCAGTTTGAGGGAACATTGCATACATCAGTACATCTTCTACGGATTTTGTCAAATCCCCCGCCTCATTTTCAATTGCTTCATATTCACTGTTTATTAAATCTGCCGGTCTTCCTGTAAATAATTCCTCTTCTCCTATTACGGTTTTTTTCATTTCTTCGGAAATAGGTACAGGAGATTTTCCGTACAGACCTTTTACATAATCTTTTATTTCCTTAGGTATCATTTTATATCTGCTTCCTGTAAGTACATTAAATACAGACTGTGTCCCGACCATCTGGCTTAAAGGAGTTACAAGAGGAGGATATCCGAGATCCGCTCTCACTTTAGGAATTTCCTTCAGCACTTCTTCATATTTATGTTCGGCTTTCTGAGCTTTCAGTTGTGATAGCATATTTGAAAGCATCCCTCCCGGAAGCTGATATTCCACTATACTCGGCTCCACAAATAATGCCTGAGGGTTCAACGTTCCGTTATCCAGATATTTTTTTCTTATAGGTTTGAAATATTCTGCTATTTCTTTTAAAAGTTCCAAATCAAATCCCGTATCATATTCAGTTCCCTGAAGAGTTCTTACGAGGGATTCCGTCGTAGGCTGGGATGTTCCTCCTGATAAAGGAGAAAGTGCAGTATCTACTATATCCACACCTGCTTCTATACCTTTCAGATTTGTCATTGCCCCAAGTCCCGCAGTAGCGTGAGTATGCAGCTCAATAGGAACTTTTACCGTTTTTTTCAGTTCACTTATGAGTTCATAAGCTTTATAAGGAAGCAGTATTCCCGACATATCTTTTACGGCAATGGAATCCGCACCCATATTTTCCATTTCCTTAGCCAGATTTTTAAAATATTCCGTAGTATGTACGGGACTTATCGTATAACATATTGCCAGCTGACTGTGACCGCCGTATTTCTTTGTACTTTCACATGCCTGCCTTATGTTTCTCACATCATTTAATGCATCAAATATTCTTATTATGTCTATTCCGTTTTTTACGGATTTTTCTATAAATCTGTCCACTATATCGTCGGCATAATGTCTGTATCCGAGTAGGTTCTGCCCTCTCAGGAGCATCTGCAGTTTTGTATTTTTTGCTCTTTTTCTTATTTCTCTCAGTCTTTCCCACGGATCTTCATTTAAAAATCTTATTGCCGAATCAAATGTCGCTCCGCCCCATACTTCGAGGGAATGATATCCGACCTTATCCATCATTTCAACTGCCGGAAGAATTTCTGCGGTTGTCAGTCTTGTGGCTATTAATGACTGATGTCCGTCTCTTAATGTCGTATCCGTTATCTTCACTTTACCCAAGTCTTTCTCCTCCTAACTTGTTTATAGTCAATATATTTTACTGTTAATAAAATTGAACGGGAATTTATTCAAAACTCCCGATTCCGTTCCAATTTTTTTATCCTGCAAATAACCCGAACAGTATTGAACCTAAAATGAGCATCATAGCTCCGCCTATTCTTGAAGAAATCTGTGCAAAAGACATCAGTTCCATTCTGTTTGCAGCTCCCAGAACTGCTACATCTCCTGCTCCTCCTCTGTTTGCCATACATAATCCGGCAGTTATAGCAGCCTCTACAGGATAGAACTTCATTTTTCTTGCAACAAGCATTATAAGTCCTACTGCTCCCAGTACTATTGCCAATGCTATTATAAGGTTCGGTACCGTCAGTGCATTTTTTATTTCATTTATGTCTGTTCCGAATCCTACTGCCGCCATTAATACCCATATTGTATGCTTTGAAAAATATGTCTGCATTTTCTTTGCTCCGGCTTTTATTCTGTCAGGAACAATATTAAGTATATTCAGAAGCACAGCCAGAATAACGAGGAATGCAAGTCTGTGAATTTCAAAAGGCAATTTCCAGCTTTTCCATATTACTGCAAATATATGTGCAGTCATGGCAAGTATTCCTGTAAAGAATATTGCAATAGCAACATCGGACAGTTCGGCTTTTATATCCACTTCCTTATCTTTTACTGCTTCTTTTGAATTATCAATAACAAGCTGTCCGTTTCCTGTCAGCTCAGGTTTCTTTTCCCCCAGTTTGCTTAAAAGAGCTCCTGATAATATTGATATAATATTTGCTATTGTAAGAATGGATATGGCAAATGCGAACCATTCTTTGGCAGGTCTTCCTGTTTTCGCTGCCCACATTTCAGACATCGGTATTGCTCCTGCTCCTGTTCCTCCACCCATAATAGGAAGTACATAATTCATCATTATATCCAAAGGTGATTTTCCGAATATAAGTCCTGCTCCGATTCCTCCTATTGTCGCTCCGACTACACCTAATACTATTAGAGGTATATAACCTGCTATGGATTTTATAAGAGTATTTCTGTTAACTGTCAGAACCGACCCTACTATAAGTGCAGGTATGAATATTTCCAGAAAGTTTACAGGCTGTTCACCATAAAAAATATCAATATGCTCCAGTAATTTTTCAGGAACCAGTTTATAAGTACCGAAAACTGCCGCCATTAAAAATACGAGAACCGTTCCTCCACCGATATAATCATTAAAATAAGGTATTCTGTCTCCGATTACTCCGAAAAAGATACCAAAAACCGCCAACAGTGAGAACATTGTCAGAAAGTTAGGTCTTAAAAATGCCAGCTCCTTACCTCCGAAAGGTACATAAACAACAATTAACGTAACTGCAAGCATGAAAAGGTACATAAAAAGATTCGCCCCTCCCCATTTAAATTCTCCTGCGTCAAATAATTCCTTAAATTTTTTCATTTTTCTCATTTTATACAGTATATTTCCGTATATACCGTACACTCCTTTCCTTATTTAGTTTATATAATTAATGTAAATTAATAATTTGTCAGTTCAGTTCCCTGAGTATTCAGTAATAAATTCTGTGTAGAAAAATTACAACTGCAAGAATATCTGCAGAACCTCCGGGACTGATATTATTTTCAATACACCATTTTTCAAAATCTTTGAGTTTTTTCTGTTCCGATACACCGATTAAAGATGCCGCTCTGTTTTTAACTTCATTCAATGTATCCATTCCGTGCCTATGGACAATCGTACTGTCATTTATAATGCTCATAAGTTTTATTAAAGTCATTGAACAGACGGTATTCTTATCGTAACATTTAAGTTTTCCGTTATAAAAGGGCAGTATATCTTCAAAAATATCTGTCAGTCCTTCCCTGACTTCTCCCCTTATTCCTGTAAAACCGTATTTTATATACAGTTTTTCGCCATTTGTGAGATTTTCTTTCTTTTCAATATTTTTAAAATCATCCAGAATATTTTTTGTAATTTCCTTTATAAGCTCTGGCATTTTTTTTATATTCTTTCCTGAATAAAAGTTTCTTGCCGATGCCAGTATCACTATTCCCATGAGAAATATAAGTCCCCTATGGGTATTCACATTTCCTGTGATCTTCATCATGGAAATTTCGGCTTTTTTCCCTATTTCCCTTGCTGTGGAAAAGGCGGTATCCATATCCGTGTCGGAATACCCTATCCGCGCCATTTGGTAAAAAGCCTTTTCTATGGAAAAACCGCTTTCCAGAAAAGTATAAAAATCCATATCTTTATGGGAACCCGTACTCAGGGGAGAAACAAGACCAAAAGACGGATAACATGAAACTTCATAAATCAGCCCTTCAAGTGCTGCCGTTGAAAGTTTATGAGCTATATAACTTCTGTATTTTTCTTCAAGAAAGTTATAAAGTTCCTCATAACTGTGTTTCATGCTTCTCACGCAGTTATGAGCTCTGTCATTACATAGAAAACACTTTCTGAAAGAATTTCCGATATCCTTTCTCGACAGCAGATTTCCCTGAGAAGTGTGAACATCTATATCGGCACATCTTCCCAGCTCATGACTTTCTTCGAGAATAACCGCAGACTTTTTTATATTATAGGCATCACCGTTCAATATATAAAAGAAAAATTTCCCTTCCGCATTTCTGAAACTTTCCGTAAAAATTATATCTTTTTCAAATAATTTGCCGATTTCTTCTGAAAGGGCGTCTGTTATGTTATCAGCCAAAGGAAGATTCTTATTTTTTCCGGGAAAATTCGCCTTTAATACAATAAGAGGTTTTTTATATTTTTCAATCAGCTTTTTCTGATATTCCGCTCTTTTTTCCCTGTCATTTAAAAAACTCCCGATATTCATTTTGACTTACCTGAAATTTCTTTATTTTTAAGGGAACTTAAATATTCAAAAGTAGTGTAGGGAACCATTTTTTTTATTTCCTCCATTTTACCTTCTTTTAAAAAGTTTCTTACCGAAGAGGCGGAAATGATCTTTCCCTCAATAGATTTTCTCGGAATAATGACAACTTCGACTCCATATTTAGGCAGAATTTCAGAAACCGTACTGTTGTAAACAGCCGTCACTTCATCAGAAGGTTCCTCTCCCAAATATCTGCGATTTATATTCAGTAAACTGCAGAATTTTGCTCCTATTATTTCAGAATCAAGTTTCGCATATTCAGTGAGCATGGAATTTTTATCCTTCAGAAAATATGAAGGAAAAGTCGCTGAAGAAATTATATATTTTGTCGACGGAATCACCTTGACATTTTTAAGATCCGACGTTCCCTTTCTTACAAGTTCCATTCTTACTTCAAAGGGAAATAGCGACTTATCTTCCTCCAGTACAAAAATAACAACTTCACTGTTATTTTCCGCGGCATTTTCAATAAGATACCTATGACCTGAAGTAAAAGGATTGCAGTTCATTACTATCATTGCCCTTTTCCT
>JAUNKI010000169.1 GCA_030532815.1 Leptotrichiaceae bacterium | reverse complement strand
GCTTTTAAGAAAAAACGGTTTTATTTACTGCGGGATAATTTATCTGGGAAGAAGCAATGAAAAAAGAATAGCATTTGAAAAAATTCTGAAATAGAAATGAGGAACGGACATGAAATTTGAAACAAAGGCAATACACGGAACGGAAGAGAGAAAAAAAAGTACGGTTAATTTGGCTTCCACGTTTCCCAGAAGAATTTGGGAAAGAGCAGGAATTTGAATATGGAAGAGTGTCCTCGCCTACAAGAAGTGAACTTGAAAAAACTGTTGCAGGATTGGAAAACGGAAAATACGCATATGCCTTTTATTCCAGAATGATGCCTATAATATCGATATTTACAATGTTTAAAGCTGGAGATCATATAATACTCGGGATGGATATTTATGGCGGAACATACAGAATTACGACTGATGTATTCGGAAAATATAATCTGGAATATACTTTTGTCGATACTACCGATCTTAAAAAAGTGGAAGAAGCTGTCAGAAACAATACTGTTGCAATATTTATAGAAACTACCTCAAATCTTCTTCTTGACGTGACAGACATAAGAGGAATTGTGAAAATAGCTGAAAAATATAATTTACTGTTGGCTTCTTATGAAAAGACTGAAAATTCTTAAAATAAAAGTTGAAGAGGCACAAAAAAATACATTAAAGCTGACGGAATTTTTCAGAAATCATTCTGAAGTCAAAAAAGTGTATTTTCCCATATAAGAAAATAATAAAGGTAAAAAAATACATGAAAATCAGGTGAAAGGAGGGGAGCTGTATTTTCATTTGTACTGAAAAATGAAAAGAAGGTAAAAACTTTTTTTGAAAGTCTGAAAGTTGCTGTATTTGCAGCAAGCTTAGGAGGTGGAAGCTCTTGTAACTTACCTGAGCACAATAACTTATGCTGAAATGCCTGAAGAAGAAAAAAATGCGAGAGGTTTTACAAAATCACTGATAAGAGTTGAAGTAAGTATTGAAAATATTGATGATTTAATAGAAGATTTTAAATAGGCTTTAAAAGGGTAAATTAATTATTTTCCAACCTTTTTTGTAAAAAAGGTTGAACCAAAAAACTGTTTTCGTGCAGTAAAATTTGAATGTTGAAGGGGAACTAAAAATCAAAGAGACGGTTTTAAATGAAATCGTAGTTAAATTGTAGTAATAGAAACATATACTTAAAATCATAAGTAAAATCCCGACATTCAAATTATTTCAACGAAAAAAATACGGGAATGAGCGTAAAGAAAAATCACTGTTTGAGCGTAGCGAGTTTGTGATTTTTTAGTGAATGGAGTGTTTTTGAGTTAGAAATAATTTGAGTTGGCAGTTTTTTGTCAAACTTTTTTCTAAAAAAGTTTGAATAATACGGGAATGAGCCCTCATGGAAAGAAAAAATTTAAAAAAGGATAAAAATGAAAAAAATACTGAAATTATTAATATATGTGCTGTTTATATGTATACCGTTATTTGGAAATGACTATAAAGTACTGTATGTAAGTGACGGAGACACAATAGCGGTAAAAAGGATAGAACAGGGAAAGGAAACAGGAGAACTTCTAAAAGTAAGACTGTTCGGAATAGATGCTCCCGAGCTTAGTCAGGACTACGGTTATGAAAGTAAACAGATGTTAATAAACTATATAAGAAATAAAAATGTTAAGATTTACGGAAGGAAAAAAGACAGATACGGAAGGCTGATCGGAACAGTTTACTATAATAATGAAAATATAAATGAGAAAATGGTCAAAACAGGAAATGCATGGTGGTATGAAAAATATGACGGTAAAAATATAAGAATGAAACAATATCAGGAAGAAGCACAGAAAAATAAATACGGGATATTTTCCAAAAAAGGTTACACGGCTCCTTGGGAATTCAGAAAAATGAAAAAGAGTAAAAAGAAACCGAAAAAATAATTTTTATTTTAGACTGTTTCTTTTGGACTGTTTTGGAAGGTATAAATCTTAAAGTGATCATAACTTCGTAGAAGCTGCCGAATATGAGAGAAAAGGTATATATTTCCACATGTGTTTTGATTTTAACTTATATTTTCATTGTTTAGATGTATTTGATTTGGAATATCATATTAAATTAATTAGAGCGTATCTGAAAACTATCGATACTTATAGTTGAAAAGTTATTTTTGACTTATTGAGATAGTCCCAAGATGTTTTTTTAAAATGTATTAACTGTGAATTGTGACAGTTTAATGAAACTGAAAACAAAAAATTTAATATTCAATAAAATGATGACTTAAATATTTGGAAGTACAATTGTAGATTTTAAATAAAAAATATGGTAGAATATTATTGATTAGAAAGAAAAATATACGGTAATAAAATTAAATACAGAAAGTAAAAAATTATATAAATAGGAAATAATTAAAAATTATAGGAGGAAATCAATGTCGGATCAGATTTTATCAATTATAAAAAATGGCATATTGACTTATGAACAGAAATTGAGACAATTGGCAGGAGCTGCAGAAGGAACTCTGAATGTACTGAATATTACTCCTGATATTCAGGAATACAGGGACAAAGGAATAATATGCGATTTATTTGAAGGAAACGCACCATATAGGGCAAGATACATTACTCCTGATTATGAAAAGTTTATGAAACACGGGAGCAAGTTTCTTGAAATAAAACCTGCAAAGGATATATGGGAAGCTACTACAAACTTACTCATACTTTATAATCACGTGCCGTCCATTACATCGTATCCTGTTTATCTCGGAAATATTGATACATTGCTTGAGCCTTATATAACAGATGAGGAAGAAGCCTATAAAGCTATAAAGCTCTTTTTACTGCAGATAGACAGGACAATTACGGATTCTTTCTGTCATGCAAATTTAGGACCGCATAAAACAAAAGCAGGAGAAATGATTTTAAAAGCTACTGTAGAACTGGATACAATGACTCCCAATCTGACTTTGAAATATGATGAGGATATAACTCCTGACGATTTTGCAGTTCAGGCTATAGAAACAAGTCTGAAAGTGGCAAAGCCGAGTTTTTCCAATTATAAAATGTTTCAGAAGGATTTTTACGGAAAAGATTATGCAATAGCAAGCTGTTATAATGGGCTGAGCATCGGAGGAGGAGCTTATACCCTTGTAAGACTTAATCTTGCAAAGCTGGCTGATGAAGCGGAAAATGAAGAAGTTTTCCTTAATCGTGTATTGCCTG
>JAUNKI010000002.1:13223-27309 GCA_030532815.1 Leptotrichiaceae bacterium | reverse complement strand
TCTGGAATTATATGCAGTACCGTTTATCTCTTGATAAAAATAAATCCTATGTGAACAATATAAAAAATTCATTTTTCTTTTCACACGGTAAAAAACGTTCTCTTATAGAGCATGCTCTGGCAAGATTGTGGTGGGCAGGAAAAATGACTTATGATGAAAACAGAACAGATCCTTTTGAACTCCTTCAAGTATTTAACGTTGATTTCAGAACTAAACTACTTTATCTGTTTTCAAGCAACTTCAGTAACAATCCTAAAATTACGAGGGCATTTTTATCTGCAATACTGGATTTTGAAAAAAACGGAGTTAAGATAAAAAGAGAAATTTTCAACGAAACTGTAATGTACCTTAATATTTTAGGAGGAACATATATTCTTGACTACTTTGAGGAAAACGAACTGAAAGATAAAATTACGAAAAAAATTGACAGTTTACTCCTTACTGTTGATTAATTTTAAAAAATATAATCATAATGTAAAATTTGACTTTTAATAGAATCCAATGTATAATCAATGAAAACTTCAGTAATATATTTTAACAAATTTAAAAAAAGAGAAATAATATGTCTGAAGAAAAAAGTACCCTTGAAATTTTAGAACAAATTTTATCAGATAGAAATAAAAGAAATATAAAAAATCTTTCATCTGAGAACAGAAATACTACTAAAACATTTATTAAAAAGTCAAAAGAGAATAATAAGGAAAACACACTTACTCCATATATAACAATAAGAACTAAAGAGTCTAAAGCTCCCCGTCCGTTTATTCCCAGTCCAAGTGTCGGAGGAGCAATAGCTCTTTTTAATAAACAGCAGGAAAATATTTTAAAAATGATAGAAAATAATGCTCCAAAATAAAGATATTTTAAAGGAATTAGCTATGTTAAGTCATATAGAAGGTTTTTCATCTGAAAGTCCTTATGAAGGTCTCTATATAATTACCAATAAAAAATTAAGAGATAAATTTATTGATGAAAGAAATAACCTGTATCTTGATAAATTTGACCCTGAAGGTTGGAAAAATATAGAAAATAACGATGCATATAAAAAATCCGTTGAAAGAGTAACTAATAAAAAATCAGAAGAAAACTTCTGGAAATATGGAAATGAGGAAAGAGTAAAAATCGGAGTAGAATTTGCACAAAAATATGATTTTCATTTAATAAAGCAATTAGAATATGCTTTAGGAAAATCAGTTATAATAGGAAATATAAAAACTTCCGTAACCGAAAATAAAAACGGAAAATATAATCTCCGTGTTTATATAAGATACAATCTGTCTGATAAATTTCAGAGAATACTGGGAGATAATATTCCCATTGAATGGGGAAAGACTTATGATATGGTTGGGCCTTCACAGGAACAAACTATATATGAGAAGACATTTGATAATAAACGTGAAGCTCTTTCCTATCTTAACAGAATGAAAAAAGAATTAGTCAGATAATTTTACTTTTGGAGGATAATATATGAAAATATTTATAAAAATATTTCTCTTAATTTTAATTCAGTTTATTTTTATTCCTTTAGCATTAATTATAGGTATATCAACGGAATTTTACATACCTTTTAAAGCTCAGAAAGAACCTATAGATTTAAATTTATCAAAAGGATATGAACTATTATTATATAAAAACGGAATTACAAAATTAAAAATTTATGATTCATATTTAAACTCAGAAGAATTTTTAAATTCGCAGGATTATAAAACTTTTCCTGCTGACAGAAATTCCGATATAAGATATAAAAGAAGCATATTTACAGTAAGTAAGCTCGCAAGATATATAAAAAAATATGAAGAAAACGGAGAAACTTTTTATCATGACTATATAGGATATATTACTGACGAACAGGTAGAAATAAAAGACAGGGCAGGGAATATAAGAATAGAAGAAAGTAATAAAAACTTGGGATATTTTTATTCTGACGACAGAAATGACACAATAGAATTCGGAGTATCGGAAAAGGAACTTAAAGAAAAATACGGAAAAGACGTTATTAAAAAAATGAAAAGTGCTAAGAAGATAATGAAAAGATATGGAGATGACGGATTAGGAAACAAAGATGAAATGAATATAATATATATTAGAAGTATTTGGATTTGGATAATTATAAACTGTTTATACTGCTTAACTTCATACTTTAAAAAGAAAAAACTATTAGAAAAATAAAATTTAAATATAATTACAAAAAAACTTGGTTATATTCTGCCTATTGCGAATTTTCCCAAGTTTTTTTATAAAGATTAAACTGTATATTACAATAAAGTATATCAGAAAATTTCAAAAATCATAGTAAATAACACTATTTATACTTAATATGACTTTTATTTTATTTCCCTTTCCTAATATTAATTCTAAAAATTACAATTATAATACTTTTTATTCATCTTCCCATCTTCCTGCCCTTTCAACTGCTTTTTTCCATTCTCTGAAATATTTAGCCCGAAGTTCTTCCTTTAAATCAGGTATAAATTCTCTATTCATTTTCCAGTTTTTCTTTATATCCTCTTTATCCTTCCAGAAGCCCACTGCCAATCCTGCCAAATAAGCTGCTCCCAATGCCGTTGTTTCAGAAATTTCAGGTCTTAAAACATTTACGTTCAGTATATCTGCCTGAAACTGCATTAAAAAATTATTTGCAACTGCCCCTCCGTCCACTTTTAAAGAAGTCAGAAGCAGTCCTGAGTCTTCTTCCATAGCTTCAATAAGGCTTTTTGACTGATAAGCAATAGACTCAAGTGCTGCTCTTATTATGTGATTTCTGTTTGAGCCTCTTGTAAGACCGACTATAGTTCCTCTTGCGTACATATCCCAATAAGGTGAGCCCAGCCCTACAAATGCGGGCACAAAATACACTCCCCCGTTATCTTCTATTTTCGTCGCAAAATATTCAGTATCTGCAGCATCACTGAAAAATTTCATTTCGTCTCTAAGCCATTGTATTGCTGCTCCGGCTATAAAAACACTCCCTTCAAGGGCATACTCGATTTTTCCGTCTATTCCTACCGCAATGGTTGTAATTAGTCCATTATCCGATTTTATACATTTTTCTCCTGTATTCATAAGCATAAAACAGCCTGTACCATATGTATTTTTAGTATCTCCCATGTTAAAACAGTTCTGTCCGAACAAAGCAGCCTGTTGATCTCCTGCCATTCCGCATATGGGAATATCCGTACCGTTTTCCTCTCCTATTGTAATTCCCATTTTTGTATATCCGTATATTTCACTGGAATTTCTTACTTCAGGAAGCATACTTTCAGGTATATTCAGCTCTTTAAGGATTCTCCCATCCCATTTTAGTTTTTTAATATTATAGAGCATTGTACGCGAAGCATTGGTATAATCCGTAACATGCACTTTTCCTCCTGTCAGTTTCCATACAAGCCATGTATCTACGGTTCCGAAGAGAAGTTCACCTCTTTCAGCCCTTTCTCTTACACCTTCTACATTATCCAATATCCATTTTAACTTTGTCCCTGAAAAATAGGCATCTATTAAAAGTCCCGTATTTTCTCTTATGTATTTATCCATTCCCTTTTTTTTGAGCTTTTCACATATATCTGCCGTCCTTCTGCACTGCCATACTATCGCATTGTATACAGGTTCTCCTGTATTTTTATCCCAGACTATTGTCGTTTCTCGTTGATTTGTTATTCCGATTCCCGCTACATCTTTTAAAGAAATCCCTGCTCTTGCTATTACTTCAGTCAGTACTGACCTTTGAGTAGCCCATATTTCCATAGGATTATGCTCTACCCATCCCGGCCCGGGGTATATTTGAGCAAATTCCCTCTGAGCTGACGAAATTATATCAGTATTCCTATTAAAAATTATTGCTCTGGAACTTGTCGTTCCCTGATCCAGTGCTATTATATATTTTCTTGTTCCATACATTTCTTTTATTTTTTCATTGTTCATTTTCATTCCGTCCTTTCCCGACTTTATTCTTAATAAATTATATCCTCTGAAACAAAAATGTCAACTCTAAATTTTGTAAGTTCGGATTATTTCACATTTAAATAAAAATACGATACTTTGAAAGTTATATATAGTATTACTTCATTTATATTTAATTTAAATTAAAAGCATAATCCTGTTTCCTAAGACAGAAAAACATATTAAACTGTAAATTTTACACATTTTATTATTTTTATAAAATAAACAAAAACAGTAACTTTCTATTCAAAAAGTATATTATTTTATAGTTGAAGAATTATCTTTTGATTTGCAGGACAGATTTCGCTTTTTCTATTATTTACAAAAATTAAATTCCAAAAAGTATAAAATAGAAATTTTATTAAATTTTGAAATAAAATTGATTTTTTATTGACATATTGAAATAATTAAGGTATATATTATTGGGTATTAAATTTTATCTATAATTTATGTAATATAAATTAAAATAAATAATTTTCAAAATATAATAAAAAAATTTAGGAGGAAAGAATGAAAAAAATATTGTTATCTGTTTTATTAGTAATTTTTGCATTATCATGCGGTGCAAGTGACAGCGGAGATTCCAAAGATAAGGGTGGAAAAGGAAAACTGCTGTTTTATGCCGGATTGCAGGAAGACCATGCTGCACTTCTCGCACAGGAATTTGAAAAGGAAACCGGAATCAAAACTGAATTTGTAAGACTGAGCAGTGGAGAAACATTGGCAAGACTGAAAGCCGAAAAAGATAATATGACTGCTTCAGTATGGTACGGAGGACCTGTAGACGGTATGATTGCGGCTATTGATGAAGGACTTGTTGAAAAGTACGTTTCATCCGAAGCTGAAAATATTAAACCTGAATATAAAAATGCTGAAGGATACTGGACAGGAATATACGTAGGATATTTAGGTTTCGTAGGAAACAAAAAAATGCTTGAAGAAAAGAAAATACCTATGCCTACATCATGGGAAGATTTACTGAAACCTGAGTATAAAGGAGAAATAGTTGTAGCTCATCCGGGATCTTCAGGAACTGCTTATACGATGCTTGCAACTCTCGTACAGTTAATGGGAGAGGATAAAGCGATAGAATATCTGAAAAAATTCAACGGACAGGTAAGACAGTACACAAAATCAGGAACTGCTCCGGGAAGAATGGTCGGAACAGGTGAAGCTACTGTAGGAATTACATTCCTTCATGACGGTATTAAATACCAGAAGGAAGGATACAGTGACATTATTTTAGCTTCTCCAAGTGAAGGTACAGGATTTGAAATTGGAGGAGTTGCTCTTCTTAAAAACGGTCCTGATCAGGAAAATGCTAAAAAATTCATTGACTGGGTACTTTCCAAAAATGTACAGGAATTAGGAAAAACTGTAGGCTCATTCCAATTCCTGACAAATAAGAATGCTGTAAATCCTGAAGAAGCAAAAGCAGTTGAAGGTTCTAAACTTATAAAATACGATTTTGACTGGTCAGGAAAAAATAAAAAAAGATTGGTTGAAAGATTTACAAAAGAAACTAATACGGCTGTTCCTAAAGAATAACAGAATTTTAAAATAACCGGATATCAAATTATAAAATACTGGAGCCGTTCCAAAAAAAATATTTCTTCCTTTTTATTTAGGGTCTTTTCAACAAAACTGAAACAGAAAACGGACTTTAAATATAAAAACGGAAATAATCTTTTATTTGGGACTTCTCCAGTAAATTTTCTTAACGGAGGAAAAAATGAGTAATGATTTTAAACTGAAACTTAATCATGAATTAAAAAATATAAGAAAACTTATAAATGACCCTACACTGCTTCTGACAATTATTTTTTCTTTAGCTGTTGTTACATTTTTCGTTCTGGTTCCTTTGTGGAACATATTTCTTGAAAGTTTAAAAGTAGGCAAAGAAAAATTCGGTCTTGAAAATTATGTGGAAGCTTTTACATCAAGCGGAAATTTTCAGGTAATATTGAATACGATAACATTAGGATTTGTGACATCTTTTATTTCCTTAATAATAGGTTTCTTTTTTGCTTATGTTTCAGTATATATTAAAGTTAAAGGAAAAAAGATTTTCGATTTTATTGCAATGCTGCCGATTATCTCCCCTCCTTTCGTCATTGCATTATCAGCAATAATGCTGTTCGGAAGACAGGGAATTATTACAAACAAACTGTTGGGTCTTAGACAATTTGAAATATACGGTTTTCACGGTCTTGTCCTTGTACAGGTACTGAGCTTTTTCCCGATTGCATATATGATGCTCGTAGGTCTTCTTCAAATGATCGACCCTTCAGTGGAAGAAGCTGCAAGATCACTCGGAGCATCGAGGTTCAAAGTATTTTCCATAGTTACACTGCCGCTTATGCTGCCGGGACTCGCAAATGCTTTCCTTCTTGTTTTTATACAATCTATTGCAGATTATGCAAATCCTTTTGTAATCGGAGGAAAGTTTACCACAATTGCAGTAAAAATATTTCAGGAAGGTGTGGGAAACTATGAACTGGGTATCGCAACTGCACTGTCCATAATCCTTCTTTCCCTGTCCATTACAATGTTTACGATACAGAGATATTATATTAATAAAAAATCTTATGTTACGGTAACCGGAAAGGTTTCAAGGGAAAGAGAACTTGTTGACAGTAAGAAAATAGTAACTCCCATATTTATAGCTTTAATTATTTTGACATCTTTCGTAATAGCTATGTATATATTAATACCTTTAAGTTCATTTGTGGAAATATTCGGAATAAAAAATAATTTCACATTGAAACATTACAAAGAAATCTTCAGGTTTAAAAACAGGATTGCTCCTATAATCGCTACAACAAATCTGTCATTCTGGGCTACATTAATAGCAAGCATTTTTTCAATGATTATCGCATTCCTTATTGTAAGAAAAAATTTTATAGGAAAAACTTTCATAGAATTTACAACTATTATGGCACTTGCAATACCGGGAACAATAATAGGTATAGGCTACGCTATAAGTTACAACAGAGTATACAGAATTCCTTTTACAAACATAACGGTAATTCCTACACTTACAGGAACTGCATTTATTATTGTAATGGCATTTATTATAAGGAGTCTGCCTGTGGGAGTACGTTCGGGAATGAGTGCCCTGAACCAAATTGATCCGTCCATTGAAGAAGCTTCCACAATACTCGGAGCATCAAGCAGACAGACATTTTTTAAAGTTACTATCCCGATGATAAGGGAAGCTTTCCTTAGCGGACTCATATATTCTTTTGCAAGAAGTATGACCCTTGTAAGTACTGTCGTGTTCCTTATTTCAGCAAAATGGAAACTGCTGACTCCTGAAATAATGAACCATATTGATCAGGGAAGAATCGGAATTGCCTCAGCTTACTGTACAATTTTAATAATAATTGTATCGGCATTTATGATAACCGTAAAAATACTTATGTCATTTACAAATGCAAAAAAATAACCGAAAATAATTAAAGGAGAGCGAAATGAACGAATCAAAAAATTTAATAATAAAAAATCTATCTAAAACATTTATAACAAAAACACGAAGAGTAGATGCCGTAAAAAATGTAAACTTATCAATCAACTCAGGAGAGTTTATATGTCTGCTCGGACCGTCAGGGTGCGGAAAAACTACGGTTCTCAGAATGATTGCAGGATTTGAAATACCTACCGAAGGAAGTATTGAAATAGGTGGAAAGGATATTGCCTATCTTACTCCGGACAAAAGAGGTATTTCAATGGTCTTTCAAAACTATGCTTTATTCCCTCATATGAACGTTTATGACAATATCGCTTACGGTCTTAAACTCCAAAAAAAGAGTAAAAACGAAATAGACAAGCGTGTACATAAAATACTTGATTTAATGAAAATGGAAGATTTTGCCGAACGTGTACCGTCACAAATGTCAGGCGGACAGCAGCAGAGAGTTTCCCTTGCAAGGGCATTAATAATGAATTCGGCTGTATTACTGTTTGATGAACCTTTATCAAATCTTGATGCAAAGCTGAGACTTCATATGAGAGATGAAATAAGAAAATTACAGCAGGAGGTGGGAATTACTTCAATTTACGTAACTCATGATCAGGCTGAGGCAATGGCTCTTTCAGATAAAATCGTCCTGATAAAGGACGGTGAAATAGTGCAAGTTGGAAGTCCTCAGGAAATATATCAGAAACCTAACTGCGAATTTGCAGCTAAATTTATCGGAAGAGCAAATATACTGAATGCAAAAATTCTGAAAAAAAATGATAATTTTACAAAAATAAAACTGCTTGATTCTGAATACAATGTTCCCGAAACTACTGAACATAATGCAGGAGACAATGTAAAAGTAGTTATAAGACCTGAATCTATTGATTTTTCCAAAAATATGAATACACTGAAAGTTACAAAAAGTGTGTTTATGGGAGAAAATCACGAATATGAAGTTCAACATGGAAATGATATTATAGAAATTATACTCAGCAACCCTCACGGAAAAGAAATAAAAAAAGTGGGTGAAATGCTGACTTTCGGAATTGATGAAGAAGCTGTACATATATTGTAAAAAAATGAGGGTTTATACTACCCTCATTTTTTTATTACTTTTTCGGTTTTCCCGACATTCAAAACTTTAAGAAAAAATATGAATTATACTGCTTGGGAATGCAACTATTCAAATATAGTAAGTTTACCGTTTTTTTCCCTGTAAAATATAAATGTTAAAGAATAATTAAAGTATAAAAGAAATAATTTTAAACGAAAGTATGATTAATAATAAAAAAATAAAATTGGAATACAGGTTAAAAATCCGACATTTAAATTATTTCAAAAAAATACCCGAATAAGTGAAAAAAATCATTGTCTGAATGAAGCGGATTTATGATTTTTTAATGAATGGAGTATTCTTAAGTATGAAATAATTTGTGTCAGTCATTTTCGGGTTCAATCTTTTTTACAAAAAAGTTTGAATTAAGTCTGTATAAAATATGAGGGCAGTAATAAGCCCTCATAAAACAATAATAAAATTCAACTTTTTATTAAAATGCCCAATTTCCTTTTCTAAATACCGGTTCTCTCGTGCCGTCTTCATTTATTCCGTCAATATCCATTTCAGCATCTCCTATCATAAAGTCCACATGGGTTATTGACTGATTCAGATGAGCTTCTTCAAGCTCCTCTTCATTCATTTCCTTCCCTCCTTCAACGTTGGTAGGGTATGCCGCTCCCAATGCGAGATGATTTGAAGCATTTTCATCAAACAGTGTCTGATAGTACAAAAGACCTGAATTTGAAATAGGTGAATCATGAGGAACAAGAGCTACTTCTCCGATACTTTTCGCTCCTTCATCTGTTTCAAGTAACTGTTTTAAAATATCATATCCTATTTCCGCTTCAAAATCTGTAACTTTTCCGTCTTTAAAAGTCAATTTGAAATTATCAATAATATTTCCCTGATAAGACAGAGGCTTTTTATTTGAAACATATCCGTCTATTCTATACTTGTCTGCTGCGGTAAATACTTCTTCTGTAGGCATATTCGGCATAAAATCCGTTCCTTTAAGATTTTTACTTCCTGCTGCTATCCATACATGATTTTTAGGTAATCCCACTGTTAAGTCAGTTCCTGTTGCTTTATAATGCAAAGCTCTGAATTTCTTTTTATTCAGATAGTCCGCTTTTTCAGAGAGAATTTTGTGATGCTCTTCCCAAGCTTTTACAGGATCTTCCTTATCAACTCTTACTGTTTTCAGAATAGCATCCAACAGCTTTTCCTGAGCTTTTTCAATATTATTTTCTTCAGGAAATACAAGTTTTGCCCAATCAGGAGAAGGATAACTCGCTATTGTCCATGAGTTTGCATCTGTCATTACACGGGAACGGTAATATTTAAAAGCTTCTCCTACATTTTTAGCATAAGCTCCCAATTTTTCAGGCTCTATTCCTCCAAGTAAATTCGGTGAACTGCTTAAAATATGTATAAATACTACATTACTGTCCAAATAGTCATTTCTTTCATCTACAGCCCACTGCGGAACATGAGAATAAACTTCTGTAGATTGATATTCAGCATGCATACGTGAAAGTCTGTCATCCGAAAGCTTTACATGAACATCACTTGCTCCTAATTTATACGCTTCTTCTGTTATTTTATAAACTAAAGGCAGTGAATCCGTAGTACAGTTTATCCACACTTTCTGATCCTGCTGAACATTTGCTCCCACTTTTACTATTACCTGTGCATACTTCTCCAATTTTAAATCCAGATTTTCCATAAATAATTTCGTATGATTAACTTTTAACAATAATCATACTTTCCTCCTTATTATTAATATTTACGTTTATTAAGGATAACGTATAACCTTTCGGATATTTAATAACACTTACAGTTATATATCCGATAAACAGTTTTTATTCTGAAAACAGTATAACATAAAACAAATAATTTCCAAAATTCCGACTGCTCCTATTTCAGACTTTTTCGATGAAAACTTATTAATATTATCGTATTTTTATATTTTCTTTGTAAAGGAAATTTAATTTTTTGAAAAAAAGGTTGGAGTAAAAACTGTTTTCACTCTTTTTTTAAAAACTTCCAAAAAAAACAATTCAACTCAAATTTTACTGAATCTCAAAAATATCCTTTCGCTGTAAAAGTAAAAAATACGATGTTTATTTCACTCTGTAAAATTTAAATATTGAGAGAGAGGTGAAATATTGAAAAATAATTTTAAATAAAATCGCAGTCAGATTACAATAATAGAAATATAAACTCGGAATATAAGTAAAAGCTCCGATATTCAAAATTTTACAAAAAAATATGAATTATTCTACTCGGAAAAACAGCCGTCTGAACAGAGCAAGTTTGCCGTTTTCCAAGCATAATTCATATTTTAAGGTTAGGAAATATTTAATAGTATGAGTGTGAGGGCTGCGATAAGCTCTCACGGAAAAAATATTTTGAAATATTTCATATAGTCAAAAATAATTTTTTAATTATAAACAGTATATATTTTCAAAAAATACAAATCTTCATTTTTATGGATTTATAAAAATAATAAAATATATATAACTGATGATTTAATATATTTTTCTATTTTATAAGACAGCTTTAGAAATAACTCAATTAATTATTATTTATCACTTTAGACTTTGTTTCCAAAAAATTCGGTATAATGAGAACTGCCGTAATTATAATCATAATCGTATATACTCCCAAATGCCCCGAAAAACTGTTTATCATTCCGAGAAGAATTCCTATAACAGTAAAATCCACATCTCCAAATGTAGTATTTGCAAATCCGAGTTTACCGAGTACAGGCAGTAAAGCCGCAGGCAAAAATGAAAGCAAAAGTCCGTTTACAAAGGAACCTATAACCGCACCTCTTTTTCCTCCCGTGGAGTTTCCGTAAATTCCCGCTGTGGCACCGCAGAAAAAGTGAGGCACCAGTCCGGGTATAATTAAAATTCCGCCTGAAATTCCGAGTATTATCATTCCCACTATTCCTCCTATAAAACTGAAAATAAATCCTATTATTACAGCAGTTTGTGCAAATGTAAAAAATACTGCACAATCGACTGCCGGAATACTGTCGGGTATTATCTTTGTAGCTATCCCCTGAAATGCAGGTATTAAATCGGCAAGTATCATTCTTACTCCGTTATAGACAATTGCCACTCCTACTGAAAATTTCAGCCCGAGAATTATTACATACAGATACGGTGAAACTCCTCCTGAAAGAGTTGCTACATAAGCATTTCCTGCAGCTATTCCCGCTATAAGATAAAATATTGTCATTGTAATGGCAGTAGCTATTGTCGTATTTCTTAAAAATCCCCATTTTTCAGGAATTGCCATATTTTCAGTAGTATTTTCGAGATTTCCTACTTTTTCTCCTATCCATGCGGAAATATAATAACCCAAACTTCCGAAATGTCCCATAGCAATTTCTTCACCGTCAGTAACTTTTAATGTGTATTTCTGTCCTATTGCAGGTGACAGAGCACTCCATGTCCCTAAAAAGAATCCTCCTACAGCAATCAGAGAAATATTTGAAAAGCCCATAGCTCCCAATACTGCAGACAGCAGACATGCCATATAAAAACTGTGATGCCCTGTTAAAAATATATATTTATATTTTGTAAATTTAGCTACTATTAAATTTATAAACAAACCCGCAACGAGAATGAGCATTGTTTCCTTTCCCAGTAAATCCTGAGCTGCAGCCACTACAGCTTCATTATTCGGAACAACTCCTTTAATATTAAAACCTTTTTCAATCATTTTACCTAAAGGATCCAAGTTTGATACTATAAACTCAGCTCCTGCTCCCAACATTATGTATCCCAATATAGGACCCAAAGTCCCTGTAAGAATTTTATGTCCCGGCTTTCGGAGGGCAGTCAATCCTATAAAAGAAACTATCCCCAGCAATATAGCCGGTTGACTTAAAATATCTCTCAAAAATATTAATATCTCTTTCATGTTCTTCTCCTTTACTCATTATAATATTTTTTTATATTTTCCAGTACGTCTTCCTTTATTTTCTTTTTATTAGTATAGCTTCCAGTAATAATTATTTTTTTATTTTCCGGAAACTGATCTGCTATTTCCTTTACTGTAACTATAATATCCGTTTCTTTTGACAATGCTCCGTTAAAATCTGACGACTCCACTGAAATATTATCCATTCCCTCCTCCCTGCATAGTTCCTCTATTTTCATTGCAAGCATCAGACTGCTTCCTATACCGTTTCCGCAAACGGTTAAAATTCTTAACATATCTTATCTCCTCCCGTTTTTTAAAATCTCCTCTATTTCATCAACTGTCCGTGCATTTAAAATATTTTCTATTTCCTCATCTTTATCAAGAAACTCGGACAAATCTTTTAATATGCCTATATGTTCCCCCTTATTCCGTGCAGCAAGTATAAAAATAAGATATACATCCTGTTCCCCGTATTTGACAGGAGTATCCAGCTTTAATAGTGACATTGAAGTTTCTTCAACACCATTTTCAGGTCTTGAATGAGGCATGGCGACCTTGTCTGTTATTACAACATAAAAACCCATTTTTTTTATATCATTTATCATTGCTTCCACATAACTTTTCCTTATTTTGTTTTTTTCCAATAATGGAGAAGCCGCCGTTCTTATACTTTCTTCCCAAGTTTCTATTTTTTTCATTATAATCATATTATTTTTTAAAATTGTCTCCAACATTATATTTCCTCCAGATATCGGTATATTTCTTCTGTATTTTTACATTCCAATAATTTTTTTCTTAAATTTTTCCGTGTTACCAATTTAAATAAAAACTTCAGCATTTTCTGATGATTTTCTTTTTTCTTTATAGAAAAAGCTATAAATATATTTACAATTTTTTCATTAGGAAAAATAACGGCCTGTTTACAAACAAACAGTGAAATTCCATCTTTAAGGACATTTTTTGAAATACTTCCGTGAGGAATAGCAATCCCCTCTTCAACTACAATATACGAACCGAATTTTTCCACAGTATCGGTCATCTCACGAATATATTCTTCTGTTATATATCCCTGACCGCACATATGTTTTCCCACAGTTTCTATTGCTTCTTTCCAATCCATTTTCCCGTCTGAAACTATTATATCCGAACTGCTTATAAAATCATTGATTTTTCCACTTGCAGGATTTGTATCATCAAATATATTATCTTTAAATTTTTCTCCGAGCTTTTCCTTTAATTTTTCCTTATCGACATTTTCTCCTATAATTTCCAGTAATTCAGACATAAGAATTTTATTTTTCCTTTTAAAAATACCGTATTTCATCATTTTGTCAATGTCCTTTTTTTCCAACAGAGGATTTATCTTTAGGACAGGGATTTTATAAATATTATCCAGTTCCAATGTTGTCAGTATCAACTCTCCTTCAGTCTGAAAATTCACAGCTTCCTTCAATTTATAATAAGGTATTACATCTGAAATTTCCACATTAAAATCCTTTTTTAAATTTTGTTCCAGCAGTCTTGAAGTTCCTTCTCCCAGACCGCAGACCAGTATCACTTTTTTCTTTCCGCTTCCTCTGTTTCTCTCAACAGAAGCTTTAAAGTGATAACCGAGCAATGCTATTTCATCTTCAGGAAAAGAAATTCCGATTTCTTTTTCTATAATTTCCATTACTTTTTCAGTAATT
>JAUNKI010000002.1:0-13213 GCA_030532815.1 Leptotrichiaceae bacterium | reverse complement strand
ATAGGATCCTTATTTTCAATTAATTCTCTGAATACGGAATTTGATAAATGTATTCCTTTTTTTATTCTGTATATTGTCGGTTTCAGATGATAAAGAAGACATTCATATAAAATTTCATCTTCATTTACAGTTAAATCCGCATATTTGAAAAACTCTCTCATTATTTTTCTTATCAGTATTTCTTCATTCAGCCAGTTTTCCAAATTAAGACTGCTAATTGTAACTCCCATTAAAAAATCCGTAAATTTTATAACGGAATTTCTATTTAAATCCGATATCCCGTTTTTTTTCAAACTTTTTTCTATTATTTTAAATTCTTCAGTTTTTTCAATAAACAGAAGAGATTCCTTTTCTTTTTCAATTTTTTCATTTTTTATTACAAGCAGATATGAGTACAAAGTTTTATAAGTTTCATCTCCGATATTTAATTTCAGTTTTTCATTTATATCATGCAGAAAATCGGATATTTTCTTTTTCTCTGTTTTTTCAGGATTAAAAATGGACATCTTTTTTATAAATTCCGAATAAGCTCCTTTTTTCCTATGTTGGGATAAAAATTCCGAAATCTTTTTTAATTTTATCCATTCTGTATTCTCCTGATTGTCATATTCCAGATAATAACCGAAATTATTTCTATAAAAAACTTTTAATTTTTTTTTATTTAATATATTTTTCAAAATTTCAAAATCCTTTTTCAAAGTAGTTTTGGAAACACTTAATTCCTGTGATAATTTTTTCAAATTCAAATTTTTTTCAAAAAACAGTATAAATTCCAAAATTTCGATTCTTTCTTTTCTATCAAATTTTCTTATACTCCTAATTACTGAATACATCTCTTCAAAATTTTGTCTGTTATCAAAATATATTATTTTTCCTTCTTTTTTTAATTCTTTTAATTTCATATTCTGAAGAAACGTATTTATATTCCGTAAATTATATAAAAAAGCTCTTTTACTTATTTTATTTTTTTCAAGAATATCATTTTCATGAATTTTTCCGTTTTTTATCAATTCCTCAAGGATTTCAGTTTCTCTATTGTTCAGCATTTTTACCTCCCATTATATTTATACCTCTTTTTTCGGCATTTTCAAGATAAAGCTTTTTTACCGTTACTTTACAAAAAGTTTCCCCTCAAAAGTTAAAACTTTTATAAAAATTAAGCAAAAACTTCTCCGTATTTTTCTTTAGTGAGAGCTTATTATCACCATTTTTCTGCATTCTACGCTTTTCAGAAAAAAATTTATAAATAACTGTCATTTCAATATTTTTTCCGTGAGGGTTCATCACCACCCTTACACTCCGACTATGGTTTTTTCTATATATTTTGAAAAAAAGCTTAGCAAAATACCCCAAATTTTTTTGAAAAAAATTTGACAAAAAACTTCCAACTCAAAAACACTCCATTCACTAAAAAATCACAAACTCCACTCAGACAGTGACTTTTCTTTACGTTCATTCCCGTATTTTTTTCGTTGAAATAATTTGAACGTTGAGATTTTGTTTATAATTTAAGTATATACTTCTACTATTATCAGAGCTTTACTGTAACTTTTATTTAAAACTATTTCTTTTTATTTTCAGTTCTCAACTTTTACTGATTCAAAAATGCATAAAGTAAGCATCATATATTTTTGAGTATATGTAAAATTTATGTTGAATTATTTTTTGTGAATTTCATAAAAACAGAGGACCTCTTTGACAGAAAATTTCTGTTAATTGTGTCCTCTTTATTAATATAATTATTCTGTAACGAGTTTTGATTCTACCGGAACTTCTTTAGGAGCCGTATTCGGAGATATTTCAGGTTTATTTTTTATTGCTTCCAGTAAAATTTTGAAGCTTTCCGCTCCGATACTTGCGGAATCCTGTGCAACTGTTGCACTTAACCCTTTCTGTTTTATTGATTCCAGTGCCTCAGGTGCTCCGTCAGTCCCCACTACTATTATCTGTCCCTGTTTATTTGCATTTATAACTGCCTGCAAAGCACCAAGTGCCATTGTATCATTTGCAGCATATATTCCTTTCAGGTTCGGATATTTCTGAATAAGGTTGGCAGCAAGATCAAGAGCTTTTGATCTGTCCCAGTCTGCCGGCTGACTTGTAACGAGCTTTATTTTTTCATTTGCCTTGAATACTTCCGTTGCCCCCTGTTTTCTGTATTCTCCCGAAGCATTTCCCGCTTTTCCTTCAATAATTGCCACTTCTCCTCCGTCAGGTAGTTTGCTTACAATATATTCAGCTCCCTTTGCTCCTACTTTTACATTATCCGTAGTAACAAATGCCAGTACACTTCCTCCTGATGCTTTCAACTGATCCATATCTATTTTTTCATCAATATTTACGACATAAATACCTTTTTTATTCGCTTCAACTATTCCCTGTATTAAATTTACAGGAGATAGCGGTGCTACTCCGATTGCCTTATATCCTTTTCCCATTAAATTTTCCAAAATTTTCAGCTGTTCCTGCACATCTTCTTCGGAATTTACGGCAAAAATATCCACTTTTACTCCCTGAGCCTCAGCTTCTTTTTCAATTCCTTCTTTCATACTTACCCAGAAAGGATTTGATAAAGTTTTCAGAATAATTGCTACTTCGGCTTTTCCGCCTGTATCCGTTTTTCCATTTTCAGACTCTTTCGTTTCCTTCGAGCCTCCTCCGCATGACACTAACAGAAGTACCCCTAAAAGTACTAAAAAATTTCTAAAAAATTTACTCATACTCATTCCTCCTATAAAAATTATATTTTTAATTTTTCTTGTACTATATATAAATCTGCTACTTCATATATTCTCTTATATAATACGAAGCTCCTAAAATACCGCTTTTCTGATCATGCTTTGATACAATTATATTCATATCCTCCGCCGGATAAGGCTTTCTTGCTCTTCTGTAAATTGCCTTTTTTAATTCTTCAATGGGAAACCCTTTCATAACAGGAACGCCTCCGGCAATAATAATATAGTCGGGATCAAGAATATTAATTTCCGTGACAATAGGTATCGCCAGAGCATCAATGAAATTCATTATAATTTCGGTATTTCCATAATCCGTAAAGATATTATTTATATCCGAATCGGAAAACTTTTCTTCAGCAATTTTTTTTAAAACTTTTCCTGAAGCATGCATTTCAACACAGCCGATATTTCCGCATGCACATATTTCCTTTGAATTTAAAACGGGAATATGTCCGAGTTCTCCTGCTACACCGTGTTTTCCTTCAATAATCTGTCCGTTTATATAAATAGCATTTCCGAACCCTGTTCCTATATAAAACCCTATAGCGATTTTATCTTTTCCTATATTATTTTCTTTTATATCCTTCAATATGAGAAAATTTACGTCTTTATTTATATATACGGGGATTTCCAATTTTTTTTCAAGAATATCGGTTATGTTGATATTATCAAGGTTTTTTATATTCGGTGTAGAATACACATATTTCTTATCCTTACTTACAATTGAAGGAAATCCTATTCCCACAGCTTCTATTTCTTCTTTATAGAAATTTATATAATATTTTATATGCTCAATCAGATTATTTATAAAATCCCCTTTCTGTAATTCGGAAATCGATTTTATCTGAAATTTCCTGATTTCATTATCTTCGGAAACAAGCCCTATCCTGAAATTCGTTCCTCCTATGTCTATTCCCAAAATGTATTTTTTATGTCCTCTCATGACAAGCTCCTTCATTTATCCGGAAATTTCTCTGTTAAATATTTCTATCATTTTGTCCCATGCAGCTGTCAGACTGTTATCCAGATTGAATAATCCCGAACTGCCTACTATGAGAACTTCAGCTCCCGCTCTGACCAGTTTTCTGAATGTCTTTTCGTTACATGAGCCGTCAATTTCAATTATGTAGGAATACCCCTTTTCCTCTTTAAGAGTTTTCAGTTCCTTTATTTTTTCCAGCATTTCAGGTATAAACGGCTGCCCCGCAAATCCCGGATCCACCGTCATAACCGTTATCTTATCCACTAAGTGAATGTAGTATTTTATCCATTCCACAGGAGTTGCAGGATTTAATGCGATTCCCGCCTTACAGCCTGCATTTTTTATTCTGTTTATAATTCTGAACGCATCTTTATTAATAGTTTCCGCATGAGGAGAAATATATGCCGCTCCCGCTTTTCCAAGCTCATCTATATAGTCTCCCGGAAATTCCGTCATTAAATGAACATCAATAGGGAGTTTTGAAATTTTGCTCAACTGTTCTACAAAAAACGGCGACAATGTTATATTCTTTACAAAATGTCCATCCATTATATCCACATGATAAAAGTCCGCCCTTTCGTTTAATATGTCGACCTGTTCCTTAAATTTTGTCAAATCCATGCACATAAGTGACGGTGAAAATTTTACCTTTTCCATACTACTCTCCTTTCTTTTTCCCTCCGAATATTTTATCTACTGTAACTGCAAGGATAATGAGACCTCCCATTACAATCTGCTGATAATATGTAGGTACTGTAAGCAGGTTCAGTCCGTTACTTATAACTCCGATAATAAGACCTCCCATTACCACACCGAATATTTTTCCTTTCCCCCCGAAAAAGCTTGTTCCTCCTATAATGGCGGCGGCTATTGCAAATGTTTCAAAACCCGCTCCTGCTCCCGGTTCTGCTGCACCTACTCTTGCTGTGGAAACTACTCCTGCAATTCCGGCACATGTTCCTGATATAATAAAGACGATAAGAGTATGCAGCTTTACGTCTATTCCTGAAAACCACGCAGCCTGTTTATTTCCACCAAGTGCATATATATTACGTCCCATTTTAGTTTTTGAAGTTATAAAACCGAGAATAAATGCTACTACAACTGCTATAATTGCAGGTATCGGTATCCCGATTATCCTCCCTGCGATCATTTTTGTAAATTCCGGAGGAAAACCGAATACGGAGTTGGCATCGGATATTATTAATGTTATTCCTCTTAAAATTGCCTGAGTTCCCAAAGTAATTATAAAAGGATGAAGTTCAGTCACATTTACGAGAAATCCGTTTAAGAGTCCTATTAATGCCCCTGCCATTATTCCGCCCATAAGTATGGCAAAAACAGGGTTCACACCTGCTACGAGAAGTTTTCCGGTCAGCATTCCCGTAAGGGCTATTACCGAACCTACGGACAAATCTATTCCCGCTATTAATATGGCGAAAAATTCTCCGCAGGCGATAAGAATATTTACCGAGCTCTGTAAAATAATCTGGGTTATATTGTCAAAGGAAAAAAACAGTGCAGGCTGCCCTATTCCGAATATAACCATGACTATAATTAAAATTCCGAAAGTTCCGTATTTCTGCCATAATATATTAAAATCCGACTTCATTATTCCACTCCTTCACTTGTCAATATTTGCATTATAACTTCTTCCGAAGCTTTCTCCACAGGCAGAATTTCCGCTATTCTCCCTTCTCTGAAAACGGCTATTTTATCACACACAGCAAGTAACTCGGTCATTTCAGACGAAATCATCATTACGATTTTTCCTTCGTCGGATAAATTTCTGATAATAGTGTATATTTCACTTTTACTTCCTATATCTATGCCTTTGGTAGGTTCGTCAAATATCATTAATGACGAATCCGCCATTATCCACTTACTTAAAATAACTTTCTGCTGATTTCCTCCTGACAGCTCTGTTATATTCTGATTTATTGAGGAACATTTTATATTCAGACGATTTTTTCCTTCCAATGCACATTCTTTTTCCTTTTTATTATCAATAAGTCCCCAAAGACCTTTTAAACGTGAATTTTTTATAAAAGGAAGTATGGATATGTTCTGTTTAATATCAAAATTATTAAAAAAACCTGTTTCCCTACGATTTTCAGTAACAAATCCCATTCCTCTCTTTATGGAGCTGTACTCATTTTTAGGTACCGATTTTCCCCCGAACATTGTTATGCTTCCTTTTTTTATCGGCTTTACTCCGAAAACAGCTTCCATAAGTTCACTTCTTCCTGAACCTACAAGTCCTGCAAATCCTAAAATTTCCCCTTTATGAATTTTAAACGAAATATCTTTCACTTTTCCGTCAGTACGGGTCAAATCACTGACTTCAAAAATCACTTCTTTTCTGCCTGTTTCAGTATTGGATGAATTGTACCTTGATTTAATTTCTCTCCCTACCATCATTGTTACAAGATCATTTACATTGACATCTTTCACATTTCTGCTGCCTACATCCTTACCGTCTTTCAGCACTGTCACTTTATCTCCTATTTCCTTCAGTTCCTTGAGCTTATGAGAAATATATACAATTCCTTTTCCTTCGGATTTCAGCTGTCTTATAATTTTAAAAAGATGATTTACCTCAGCTTCGGTTAAGGAAGTCGTAGGTTCGTCCATTATTATGACATCTGCGTCGGCAGCAAGGGCTTTGGCTATTTCCACCTGCTGTTTCTCACTTATTGTCAGTTCTTCCACAGGAGTACCGGGATCTTTGTCCAGACCTATTTTTGTCAGAATTTTTTTCGTAACATTTTCCATATACTTATAATCAACAGTTTCCACTCCGAACACTTTTTTTACAGGCAGTTTCCCTACAAATAAGTTTTCCTGAATTGACAGTTCATTTATTACACTTAATTCCTGATAAATTATACTGATTTTATTTTCAAAGGAAAGTCTCGGAGTAAGAAATCCGTAATCTTTTCCGTTTATAATAATTTTTCCTGAGGTCGGACGGTAAACTCCGCTTAAAATCTTCATAAGAGTGGACTTTCCCGCACCGTTTTCTCCTAAAAGCACATGAACTTCTCCCCTGTTTACTTTAAAGGAAATTCCGTCTAAAGCTGTTACGGTGCCGAATTTTTTCGTAATATTTTTCATTTCCACTAACGGATTTCTGTTCATACCGCCCCTCCTTTAAATTTCCGTACTTTTTCTCCTAATAAGATTAACAGGTATTTTTATATTTTTTGCATTACTCTTTCTTAATAATATCTTATCCATAAGAAGTTCTACAGCCAGCTCTCCCATTTTTCGCTTATTCTGATTTATTGTCGTGAGGGGTGTCCCTGCTATTTCAGTTGCTGAAATATTATCAAAACCGACTAATTTCACTTCATCGGGTATTTTTATCCTTCTTTCATTCAGTGCCATCATTGCACCTAATGCCATAGTATCATTTGTTGCAAAAAGTCCGTCAAAAACTTCTCCTGAATCAAGCAGTTCCAACGTTTTTTCCTTTGCTTCCTTATAACTTATTACAGTGACATTACAAAGAAGCTGTTCGTCAAATTCCATTTTGTAATCTTTTAACGCTTTTAAAAATCCCAAATATCTCCTATGAGCCGAAGATATTCTCCTTATATCTTTCATTACGGCTATTTTCCTGCATCCTGACTGAATCAGTTCCTGTGTTGCCAGATAGCCTCCCTGAAAATTGTCCGATTCAACATATATTTCCTTATTATTAATATATCTGTCTATGTAAACTACAGGAATTTTCAGGGGATAAATTCCGTCTGTAAGCTGTACCCCTCCGCCTATATATATTATTCCGTCTACAAACTGACCTATGAGGTTGTTCAACTGTCTTTTTTCTGTTTCCAGATTTTCATCCGTATTGCATACAAATACTGAATAATCATATTTTATTGCCTGTTTTTCCACTGCCTGTATAATTTTTGCAAAAAATTCATTACTTATATCCGGTACAATAACTCCTATTGTCTGGGACTTTTTTGTTCTCAGACTTCTTGCATTTACATTTTGCTTATATGAATTACTTTCTATCAGTTTTAAAATTCTTTTTTCCGTTTCTTCGGAATATCCGCCTTTTTTATTTATAACTCTTGAAATTGTCGCTATTGATACCCCTGATAATTCCGCCAGTTCCTTAATAGATACCTTTTTTTCTTTTTTCATATTCTCCCCTAATTTTTCGTAAACGTTTACTCTTATTTTATGATACAGTATACCCCATCTTTTCCATTTGTCAACACTGTAAAAATAATTAAAATTATATTTAATTGACTAATTTAATAAAATAAGGAGCTGTATTATAATTTTAAAAAATATATCATTCTATATATTTTATATATTTTACAATTTTTATAAACATAGTAAAAATAACTATTTTTAGTTTTTATAAATATATATTATTTATAGTTTGAAAATCACCTTAAAATATAATACAACTCTCCTAAACCTTATACATTTATTAAATTTACATACTGTCCAGCATATCAATTCTATTTTGATGACGACCACCTTCAAATACTGCCGACAGCCACTCTCTGACAATCATTTTTGCCAATTCAACTCCCACTACCCTTGAGCCTAAAGACAGTATATTAGTATTATTATGCTCCTTTGACAGTTTTGCCGAATAAGGTTCGCTGCACACAACTGCCCTTATACCTTTTACTTTATTTGCAGCTATTGAAATTCCTACACCTGTTCCGCACATGATTATCCCGCAGTCAAAATTTCCTTTTATAATTTCTTCAGCGACTTTCACCCCGTAAATGGGATAATCGGTTCTTTCATGTGAATAAGCTCCAAAATCCTCTACGTTATGTCCAAGTTCCTTTAAATAATCAATTATAACAGGTTTCAGTTCCAATCCTACATGATCACTTCCTACGGCTATTTTCACCCTTTCACTTCCCTTCCCTATTTTTTTAACAGTTAAGAAATCGTTTACGTATAATTATTATATATAATTATACAATATATAAAAATAAAATTTCAAGATTTTTGTTTTTTTTCATAATTTGAACTTTTAAATTATTTTGCCCTCAATATAATAATTATTATAGTAATTAAAGGATACAATCCCTGAAAACTGTATTGTCCTTATTAAAAAAATCATTTTTTGAAAATTAATTGATTTTTTGATATAATATTTATATAATAAATAAAATATTACTTAGAACAATTTTAAAAAACTTTTCATTTTTAATATTTGTAAATCATAAAAAATTACTCTAAATACTATTCCAACCATATATTTTAAAAAGAAAGGGAAAATTAACAGAAACTGAAATCCGAAAGTAAAAAATAACTTTAAAAAAGGAGAAGATTTATGTCTACAGATAAAAAAAGAGAAAGTAAAATCATTAAAAGACCTGCAGATGATGAAAATTCACTTTTAAATCACCCTTACATAACCATAACGGGCACCAGAAGAAAAAGGAATATGGGAAATATCTATGAACAGGCAATTGAAGCAGGATTAAAAAATAAGACAATAGAAAAAAAGGTTAAAAACGGAAAAATATTTTTTGAAATAAAGGAACCGATAACTTATAAAAATGACGAATTTAAAGCAAGGGGAAAATTTGTTTTTACTAAAATTGACGAAAATTACAGAATATTTATTGTAAGGCCTCAGGAAAAAGCAGTTGCCGTTCCTTTCGGAAATTTAAACAGAAAAGGAAAATCTCCTTTTGACTATATAATTGAAAATGAGAAAATAAGTAAAGATATTATTTTTTCTCATACTCATTTCAGAACTGAAGGGATAACTTCCTATACAGCACAAAATGAAAGTATACAATTAACACGGTATTATGCTGACCGTAATAATTCACGAAAAGTAGGAGATACTATATTAACTTACTTAAAAGAAGGAAATCAGACTTTAGATGAAATTGCAGACATATGGTCAGGCTCAGGACCCAATAAATATAATTTTTCAGGGGAAATACAGGCTCATGCTGAATTACTCTTAAATACAAAAAAAGCCGTTCAATTTTTAAAGTTATTGCACAAAACTAATAAATTTGTTAAAAATAATTTTAAATTTGACAAAAACTTTGAAAAAGAACATTACAGGTCCGCTTCAATAGCCGACATGGCAAAAGATGATAAAGGAAATATTCAGAAAAAATTAATGGATTTTTTCTGGGGAGAGCCAAGTGATAAACAGAAAAAGGAAGCTGAAGAAATAATGCAGAATCTTTACTACAACAGATAATATTTATAATAACTTTTAGTTTTAAAAATAATAAAATTTGGGAGAAAAAATGAAAAAACTGTCAGTAATTTTAACTATTGCCTTATTGATTATTTCCTGTGAAGAAAAACAGTCGAAAACCGTAATAAAAGGATTGGAACAAATATACGGTAATAAAAGTAATACTATCGAAAAATTATGTTATGATAAATACGAAATATTTTATGCTTATCATAAAGGAAAAGACAGATACTATAAAGAAATCGTACTGAATAAAACTTCTTCGGATTTATGGACAGGAACAGTAGAAAGTACTGTCAATAATAAAATGTCAAAAGAGGAAAAAATTTATTATAAAAACGGAAAATATTATGATTCCAAAAATAATAAGGAGAGAAAAGATTTAGATGATATAAAACCTTATTTTCAAAATGATGTTTTTACTTATGATGAATTTGAAGTTACAGAAGAAGTATCCGGCGAAGATATCATGTCTCTTCCCAGTACGCCGTCACTATATGCAAAATATAAAGATAAACAGTCATTTAATGACTATTTTACCAAAGCAGGGGCAGATATAAAATTTAAAAATGCAAATCCCACTGTTTATGCCAAATACAGTGACGGAAAAAAGAAACCTAAATTTTTTGAAATACGACTTAGAAGAAAAAATGAAGGTTTGGGAGAAAGCTGTCTTTTAAAAGATGAATAAATTTATTTTAAAATTATCCGTAAAACTTTCTATAATTTAGGAAAAAATTATAATGTAGTTATAATGTGCCTGAATATTTAAAATATTATAGCTCACTATATAAACTGAAAAAAATGATTTTATAATATCCGATAATACGCTTATTTATACATTTAAATATACTTTTAATTTTATTTTTTCAAATTTTATCAATTTTTCAGGCATATTCCGCCAAAAATACTTTCAGATTTTTATAATAATTGAAATATGGTAAAATTATTATAAAAAAGATACAGTTTAAAAAATATAAAAATATAAATCTGAAAGTAATAACGAACCTCATAATTTTTTATTAACATAATAAAAAATTTAATATATATTTCAAATTTTAATATCTTTATAAAAATAATCAAATTTGTTTTTTAATTCACATTATTATTTTATAATAGTTTCATTTTATTTATGTTTATTTTCTTCCTTATTCTGCTTTTTTCTATAATTTTTAGGAGACATTCCGTATCTTTTTCTAAATTTTTTATAAAAAAAACTGCTGTTATGATATCCTATTGCTGACAGAATCATCTCTATGGAAACTTCTGTCTGCGTGAGTAAATATTCGGCTCTTTCCAGTTTTTTCTTCTGTATAAGCTCTTTAAAATTACAATTTGTATATTTTTTCAATAATCTGCTTATGAAATAAGTCGTCTGTTTTTTCATAGCGGCAAATTCCTGTAGTGTCCCCTTTTTATAATTTATTTCAATATATTTAAGTGCCGATGTCAGTAAATCCGTTTCGTACTGTTCAGAAGAGCAAGTATCTGATTTAGCTAAATCAAGATTTTCCAAAAGCGTCAGAAACAGAATTTTTATATAAAATTTGTTAATTATATTACTTTCCGAGCCGTTCTTTAAAATGGTTCGGATTATATTTTCTATAATATTTTGAATTGTCTGAATATCTTTCGTATGAAAATGAAGATAACTTATTTTCTTTTCTCTGAATATTGATGAAACTAAAAAATCATATATTCTGTTTCCTTTTCCAATTTCCGAAAATATATCATCTAAAATTTCAGGATGAATAATAAAATTTATTGCAATATCATCTTTTCCTGCGGGAAAGATTTCCTGAACAGCATTTTGATTAAGAAGTAGTATTTCTCCTTCATACAAAAAAATTTTTTCTTTATTTACAATATGTATTGTAAAACCTCTACACATATAGATTAAATCTATGTAATCATGGCTATGCTTTGGGAAATATGTAAATCTTGTATGTACTCTCATTCCTATCAGTTTATTATTTTTCAGAAATTTTTTACTTTCTATAATAAAATTCTGTTGAGATGTATAAATTTCTTTTATTATTTTTTTTCTTGCTAAAATAACTTTTTCTTCAATTGTAATTTTTCTGAACTTTTCCAATAATTCTTCTTTCATTAAATCACCCTTTCAAATAATAAGTTATTTATATTTAATTGTAACACATTTACTTTTAAACTTTTAATTTTTTATGCAAATAAAGTCCTTTTTTTTGTCAAAAAAGAACCTAAAATCTCGAAAATTTCTCGGTAAAATAAAAATAATAGACCTTTCTGAAAAGGAATGAGCAAATATGAAAAATTATTATTTAGCTATCGATATAGGTGCTTCAAACGGTAGACATATTTTAGGACATATTGAAAACGGAAAAATACAAATAGAGGAAATTCATCGTTTTGGAAATAAAATAAAAGATGACGGAAAAAATTTGTGTTGGGATATCCCATATCTTTTTGGAGAAATTATTAACGGAATTAAAAAATGTAAATATCTCGAAAAAATCCCGATAAGCATAGGCATAGACACATGGGCTGTAGACTATGTGTTACTTGACAGAAATAATAAACTTCTCGGAAAGTCGTTTTCCTACAGGGACCATAGAACAGCAGGAACAGACAGTATACTTGAAAAAATTATTTCTTTTCGGGACTTATATAAAAAAACGGGCATTCAGAAACAGATGTTCAATACAGTATACCAGTTAATCGCAACTGAAAGAGACTACCCCGAATTATTCAGTGAAGCTGAAACATTTCTTATGCTTCCTGATTATTTCAATTTTCTTTTGACAGGAATAAAAAAATCCGAATATACTAATGCTACTTCCACTCAGTTAGTAAACTTATATGAAAAAAACTGGGATAAAGACCTAATAAGAAAGCTCGGATTTAATGAAAATATGTTTTTGCCTCTTAATTTACCCGGAACTTCTGTGGGAGCTCTGAAAAAGGAAATTGCCGACAAAGTCGGTTTTAACTGTGAAGTTATAATGCCCGCCTCTCATGATACAGCTTCTGCCGTTATTGCAACCCCAAAAACAAGCGGGAAAAATTCTGTTTATATAAGTTCGGGAACATGGTCTCTTATAGGAATTGAAACTGAAACTCCTATTTGCACCGACGAAAGTATACGCCTGAACTTTTCCAATGAAGGGGGATACAACTATAAATTCAGATTTTTGAAAAATATTATGGGATTGTGGATTATCCAGTCAGTAAAAAAGGAAACAGATAATCTTTTTTCTTTTGAAGAGCTTTGTTCAATGGCAAAAAACAGAAAAAGCTTTC